>DATIVW010000255.1:0-7519 GCA_035465595.1 Rhizomicrobium sp.
CGCCGACAATTCCTCCGTGCTCTCTGCCCTTCCGACCGATCCCGCGTCGGTGCAGAACCAGATCCAGATTCTCACCTCGCGCGATCTGGCCGCGCGCGTCATCGCCGATCTGAAACTTTACGAAGACCCGGAATTTGCGAAACCTGATGCCATCACCGGCGAAATGCCGAGCGCCGATGCGGTGATCGACAATTTCGAGCGCCATCTCACCGTCGAGGCCGTTGGACTGTCGACAACCATCAACATCAGCTTCAAGTCGAGCGACGCGAAGAAAGCCGCGACCATCGCCAATGCGCTCGCCGCCGCCTATCTCGCCGACCAGGTGGATTATCAGGATGAAGCCACGCGCCAGACAACGGCGTGGCTTCTCGACCGCATCCATTCCCTGGCACGCCAGGTCCAGGGCGCGGAAATGGCGATACAGCAATATCGCGCCCAGAACGATCTCACCGACACCGAGGGCGGCGCGTCGCTGATCGACCAGCAGTTGATCGCACAGAGCGCGGCGCTGGTGCAGGCGAAATCCGATCTCGCGCAGAAGCAGGCGATCTCATCGCATGTGAATTCCATGATCGCCACCGGGCATGGCGCGGATGTATCGCAGGTTGTTTCCTCGCCGCTCATCATCCAGCTGCGCACGCAGGAAGCGGATCTGTTGCGCCAGGAAGCGCAGCTTTCCTCGAAATATGGGCCGCGCCATCCCAAGATGGTGGACATCGAGTCCCAGAAGGAAAACCTGCAGGACAAGATCGTGCAGGAGGCCATGCGCATCGGCGGATCGGCCGCGAACGACGTCGCCGTGGCGCAGGCCAATGTCGGATCGCTGGCGGCGAGCCTGAAGTCGCTGGAGCAGAACGCGAGTGCCGACAGCCTCAAGCGCGTGAGGCTGAAGGCGCTCGAAGCCAACGCCGTATCCACGCGGACCATGTACGAAGCCTTCGTCACGCGATTGCGCGAGACGCAGGGCGCGGTCGGGCTGCCGAGCGCGCGCGTGATTTCCACCGCGGCCGTTCCGCAGCATCCTGCTTCGCCCAAGCGCACGCTGATTGCGGCCGCTTCGATTCCCGCGGGCCTGCTAATCGGGCTCCTGCTGGCGCTGATCGCCGAGCGCTCCAGCCCTGCCATCGCATATCGCCCGCGTCCCGCGTGGCAGCCGGCATCAGCCGCCGTCGTGGCCGCACCAGCCATCGATCCGCTTCGCGGCGCCACAGTATTGGGGGACATCCCGGACTACGAGACCCTTCGCGCTGCCGATGTCGTGGTCGACAGGCCCTATGACATCTATGCCCGCTCGGTCGATGCATTGCTGGCGCGTCTTGCGCCGCAGATGCGTGGCATTGGTGGCAAGGTCATCGCTCTCACCGCCGCCGATCAGGGTGAGGGCCGTACCGCGCTCGCCACCGCGCTCGCACGCGCGGCGACGCAACGCGGACTTCGCGCCATCGTCATCGACAGCGACTTTCAGATGCCGCGCGCCGCCTTGGCGATGGGACTGAATCCCGGCGATCTGGGCCTGCAGGACGTGCTCTCCGGCACCTCGCCGCTCAGCCAAAGCCTGGTCCGCGACAGCCGCTCGTCCGCGTTTCTGCTTTCGCCCGCGCGCCTGCACGGATCGAGCGGACAATTCCTCAGCGCGCTTCCGCAACTCATCACCTATCTGAGACGCAGCTTCGATCTTGTCATCGTGGATTGCCCGGCGCCGGGCTATGCCAGCGCCTCGCGCTACTTCCTGCCGCTCAGCGATGCGGCGGTGCTTCTGGTGCGCTGGCAGTCGACGCCGCGCGCGGCGGTCGCGCAGACCATCGACACGCTGCAGGCCCTGCGCGTTCCCGCCACCGGCGTGGTGTTCGCGCGCTGAAGCGCGAAGAACGCATACCAATCCGCCTTACAATTCACTGGCCGGAACTGCGCCAGCCTTTATAGTCGCGGTCCATGAGACGCGATCCCTCCGCCCCCGCGGGCACCGTTCACCGCCGCACCATCGACAGCAAGGTTCTCAAGCAGGAAACGCTCGGCGATCCGACGCGGCGCCTGATCGACATCTATGTCCCGCCCGGCCATGACGGCCGCGGGCTGCCGCTATTGATCGACATCGTCGGCTTCACCGCCGGCGGACCCGCCCACACCAACTGGAAGAATTTCGGCGAAAACGTTCCCGAGCGCGCCGATCGGCTGATCGGCACGGGCGCGATGCCGCCTTGCGTCATCGCGTTTCCCGACTGCTTCACGAAACTGGGCGGCAACCAGTACATCAACAGCGCAGGCACCGGCCGATGGGCGGATTTCCTGATGGACGAAGCCGTACAATCCGTCGAGAAGGAATTCGGGTGCGGGAGTAAGGGCAAGCGCGGCATCTTCGGCAAAAGCTCTGGCGGCTACGGCGCAATGGTTCACGCGCTGCTTTATCCGGATTTCTGGTCTGCCGCGGCGGTGCATTCCGGCGACATGGGTTTCGAGCTTCTGTACCGCCACGAATTCCCCGTCGTGCTGCGCGCGCTGGCAGCGGTGGGCGGCAATCCGAAGATCTGGCTGGAGAAGTTCTTCGCGGCGCAGAAGACGAAAGATTCCGACATCCACGTCATAATGATGCTGTGCCAGGCGGCGACCTTCGATCCCGATCCGTCGGCCTTCATGAACGTTCGCCTGCCGGTTGACCCGCACACCTGCGAATTCATTGCCGAGCGCTGGCAGAACTGGATGGCCTGGGATCCGCTGACGATCGCGGAGAAGCGCGCCGACGATCTCAAGAAGTTGAAGATGCTCTACATCGATTGCGGCGACACTGACCAGTACAACCTTATCTATGGCGCGCGGCGCATGCATGCGCTTCTGGAGAATCGCGGCGTCGCGCATGTCTATGAGGAATTTCCCGACAATCACTCTTCCGTCGACTACCGGATGGACAAGAGTCTTCCCCTGCTCGCAAAGGCGCTTTCATGATGGACACGAACAGGCTCAAGCAGTTCTGCGACCGGCAATGGGACGATTCCATCCTTCCCTCGATCACCGAATACATCCGCATCCCCAACAAGTCGCCCTCGTTCGATCCCAAATGGGCCGAGCACGGCTACATGGACCAGGCGGTTTCGCTGATGGAGAAATGGGCGCGCGAGAAGATCGCCCCGATCAAGGGTTCCAGGCTGGAAGTGATCCGGCTCGAGGGCCGCACGCCGCTTATCTTTATCGACCTGCCGGGCAACAGGAACGATGACACGGTCCTGCTCTACGGCCATCTCGACAAGCAGCCGGAAATGAAAGGCTGGTTCGAAGGCTTCGGCCCGTGGGAGCCGCGCCGCGACGGCGACAAGCTTTATGGCCGCGGTTCGGCGGACGACGGCTATGCGATCTACGCCTCGATCACCGCGCTGCTGGCGCTGGCCGACCAGAACATCCCGCGCGCGCGTTGCGTGATCCTGGTTGAGGCGTGCGAGGAATCGGGCAGCTACGATCTGCCGTTCTATATCGACCATCTTGCCGGCCGCCTCGGGCAGCCCTCGCTTGTCGTCTGCCTCGACTCCGGTTGCGGCAACTATGACCAGCTCTGGCTCACCACGTCCCTGCGCGGCATCGCAATGGGCGTGCTGAACGTGCGCGTGCTGACCGAAGGCGTGCATTCGGGCGATGCATCCGGCATCGTTCCGTCTTCCTTCCGGATCACGCGCAATCTGTTGTCGCGCGTGGAGGACGAAGCCACCGGCGCCATCAAGCTGCAGGATCTTTATGTGCAGGTGCCGCCGCAACGCATCGAGCAGGCGAAGCAGGCAGCGCAGATCCTGGGCAAGGAAGTGTTCAACAAGCTTCCCTTCGCGGGCGCCACGCGTCCCATATCGGAAGACCTCACCGATCTGGTGCTCAACCGCACCTGGCGGCCGCAGCTCGCGATCACCGCGATCGACGGTTATCCGCTGCCGGAGAACGGGGGCAATGTGTTGCTGCCCTATTCCTCCACCAAATTGTCGTTCCGCCTTCCGCCGACCGCGAATGCGGACAAGGCGACGGCGCTGATCAAGAAGACGCTCGAAACCAATCCGCCCTACGGCGCCGAAGTCGAGTTCGACGCGGAGGATGGACAGAGCGGCTGGGAGGCGCCGGCGCTGGCGCCGTGGCTGGAGAAATCCATAGACGCCGCTTCCCGCATGGCGTTCGGCAAACCGGCGGCTTACATGGGCGAAGGCGGAAGCATTCCGTTCATGGGAATGCTGGGCGAGAAATTTCCCAAGACACAGTTCGTCATCACGGGCGTGCTGGGTCCGCATTCCAACGCACATGGGCCAAACGAATTCCTGCACATACCGACGGCCAAGAAGGTGACTGCCTCGATCGCGCAAATCGTTGCGGACCACCATGCACGGAATTGAAATACCTGTTTGTTATCAACTGGATGGCAGCGGCGGCGTTGTACCGGCACGGTCGTTCAAAGCCCTGCCCTGAGCGCGGGGATTTCCCACATTTGCGTGAATTGCGACGGCCCATGCGGCATGCACAATTCGCGCGGCATGAATTTCTTTTGCGGGGAGATGTGACATGAACACCGGATGGATTCGCGGCGCGCTCACGGCTGCGCTGCTGGCAGGCACCACGACACTGGCACTCGCCGCCGACAAGCCGATCTACGGCGCGTGGGGCCTCGACACCGCCGGCATGGACAAGTCGGTGACGCCCGGAAACGACTTCTTCCGGTTTGCGAACGGCACATGGCTCGACAGTCATGCGATTCCGGCCGACAAGCCCGCCGTCACCTTGCGCCTGGAGATGACGGACCGCACAGAGGCGCGACTGCACGACATGCTGGAAGCATCCGCCGCGAAGGTATCGCATCAGCCAAGCGATCTCGAAGGCAAGGCCGGCGCATTCTACAAGGCCTTCATGGATGAAGCGCGCATCGAGCAGCTCGGCGCGAAGCCGATCGCACCGGAACTCGCCGCCATCCGCGGCGCGCAGTCACGCGAAGCTCTCTCTGCGCTGATGGGCAAGGACAATTCCGATTTTTATGGATCGCTCTACAATTTCGGAATCGATGTCGACCTGAAGGATCCCAAGCACTACGCGATCTATTTGAGTCAGGGCGGCCTCGGCCTTCCCGATCGCGACTATTATCTGCAGAAGGAGTTCGCGCCGGCCAAGGCAAAATATCAGGCCTATGTCGCGCAGCTTCTGCACCTGATCGGCTGGAAAAACGCCGACGCACAAGCCAAAGCCGTCGTCGATTTTGAAACCAAGATCGCCGACGCGAGCTGGACCAAGGTTCAGGAGCGCGATCTCAACGCCGTCTACAATCCGGTGAACACAGCCGACCTCGACAAGTTTGCTCCGGGGTTCAACTGGGAAGCGTTCCTCAAGGCGGCAGGGCTTTCCAGGGTGGACCGCGTCATCGTCGCCGAGAAGACGGCATTCCCGAAGCTCGCGGCGATCTACGGCACCGCGCCGCTGGAGACTCTCAAGGCGTGGCACGCCTTCCACGTCGCCGACAATGCTGCGCCCTATCTATCCAAGGCATTCACCGATGCCTATTTCGACATGCACGACAAGACGTTGTCCGGACAGGCGCAGCAACGCGTGCGCTGGAAACGCGCCATCACCGCGGTGAGCGGCGATGACTTCGGCGTCGGTGCGCGGTTTGGAACCTTCGGCACGTTGGGATTTGGCGTCGGCGAACTCTACACCGCCAAATATTTCGGCCCCGACGCGAAAGCGAAGATCGAGGGGCTGGTGCACAACCTTCTCGCGGCCTATCGCGTGCGCCTGCAAAATCTCGACTGGATGGGCACTGCCACCAAGACCGAGGCAATCAGGAAGCTCGATACCTACACGATCAAGGTCGGCTACCCGGATCATCCGCGAGACTACTCGGCCCTTTCAATTACCGATGACGATCTCGTCGGCGACGTGCGCCGCGCCGGTGCGGCCGACTGGGCGTTCTATGCGGGACGATATAGCGGCCCGGTCGATCGGACGGACTGGCAAATGACGCCGCAGACCAACGATGCCTATAACGGCTCGCTGCGCGATATCGTCTTTCCGGCCGGCATCCTGCAGGCGCCGATCTTCGATGCCAATGCGGATCCTGCCATCAACTATGGCGCGGTCGGCGGCGTGATCGGCCACGAACTGACGCACGGCTTCGACGATCAGGGCCGCAAGATCGACGCCGACGGCAAATTGCGCGACTGGTGGACGAAGGACGATGCGGCGAAGTTCGAGGCGCGCGCGAAAGTCCTGGGCGCGCAATATTCCAGCTTCCAGCCGCTGCCGGGCGTGCATGTGAACGGCGACCTGACGATGGGCGAGAACATCGCCGATCTCGGCGGCCTCACACTCGCTCTCGATGCGTATCATGCATCGCTCAACGGCAAGCCCGCGCCCGTAATCGATGGATTGACCGGCGATCAGCGCGTGTTCCTGGGATGGGCGCAGGCCTGGCGCGGAAAAGTCTCGGACGACTACGTGAAGAAGCAGGTCGTCAGCGATCCGCACAGCCCGCGCCAGTTCCGGGTGAACGGCCCGGTGCGCAACATCGACGCCTGGTATGCCTCCTTCGGCGTGAAGCCGGACGACAAGCTCTATGTGGCGCCGGACAAGCGGGTGCACATCTGGTGACGGGAGCGTTTGCCGGCGTGGCCCGTTGAATCGGTCAGGAGCCTGATCCGATGTCCGAGCAGTTTCGCCAGTTCCCAAATGCACAGGTGATGTTCTCAACGCTCGCCGATGAAATCATCGCGCGGCTGAAAGAGGCCGTCGCATCGCGGGGAGTGGCGAGCCTTGTCGTGTCGGGCGGAACGACACCAGAAGCCTTGTTTGCTGATCTTTCCGCGCGCGATGCGCCGTGGGACAAGATCTGCATCACGCTCTCTGACGAGCGCTGGATCGCGCCAGGCGAAGACGGCAGAAACGAGAAAATGGTGCGCGCGAAGCTCCTGCGCGGCAAGGCGGCATCAGCGCGTTTCGTGGCACTCAAGACGGAAGAAACGAAACCCGAAGACGCGCAGGCAGCCGTCGAGGCGCGAATATCGGAGATGCCCCGGCCCTTCGATGTCGTGCTCGTCGGCATGGGCGATGACGGGCATGTCGCCTCGCTCTATCCCGGTGCGCCAGAATTGAAGGCTGCTCTCGACACAAATTCGCCCGCGCTCGTCCACGCCGTCCATGCGCAGAACTCCGCGGCCACCGGCGACCGGATGACGCTGACCCTGCGCGCGATCCTGGATTCGCGATGGATCGTTATCCTCATCAAGGGCGGGGAGAAGATGAAAACCTACGAGCTGGCGAGGAGCGGCCGGAGCGTGTCCCAGATGCCGGTGCGAGCCCTGTTCGCGCAATCCGCCGTGCCGGTGGAAACCTTCTGGTCACCATAGCCGGCAAAAAATGCGCTGAAATTTTCGACAGAAATGGCGCGCCCGAAAGGATTCGAACCTCTGACCCCCAGATTCGTAGTCTGGTGCTCTATCCAGCTGAGCTACGGGCGCGCATGTCGCGAGGGCGCGCAACCTATTCAGCGGAAACCGCGATGGCAACCCTCTTT
>DATIVW010000256.1:0-3300 GCA_035465595.1 Rhizomicrobium sp.
GGATTCCTCGCCGATCGCTTCGACCAGCCCATCCGCGCAGCGCCGGAATGCACCTGTATAGACTTCGCCCATGCGCGCATCGATGACCGCAAGAATCGACGCCCCGGCATCCGGTGCGTCCTGCGCGAGCGCGGCGAGCGATGACACCGGCACGATGGGAATGTCCAACGCCAACACCAATCCCTGCGCAACGGAAATGGCCAGCCGCACGCCGGTGAACGCACCGGGGCCGCGGCCCACGGCGATGGCGTGAAGTTGCGTGCGCACGATGCCGGCTTCGGCGAGCAACGCTTCGATCATCGGCAGAATCAGTTCGGCGTGCCGGCGCGGCGCAATCTCGCTGCGCTCCATGATCCGGCCATCGACGCTCAAGGCGGCCGAACAGGCTTCGGTAGCGGTTTCAATGGCGATAATGTTTGGCATGGCGGCATCGTAACGGCTTCGGCGCAATGGCGGAACCCTTGCCGGTGATGCGCCAGGCAATCAGCCCGCAATAGTCCGTCGGCAGCGGCCGGCATCACGGTACTTGCGTGGACGCCGACGCCACGCGGCAACGCACCCATCGATGCAGGCGCGCCCACGCGCATCCGACGGCGGCGGCTGGCTCAGCGCATCGCGGTTTCGGCGGCGAGGAACTCATCCAGTTGCATGAACGACTCGGTCATGTCCGCCGTGCTCTCGGAGGCGATTGCATCATCGAGCGCTTCCTTCGATGGGTAGAGGTCGTGCATGACGACGAGCGTCTGGCCGGCGCTTTCTTCGAAGGTCACCGTCGTGACGGCTCCGCCCTCACCGCCTTCGTCATTCGTCCAGACGAGACGCGCGTGCGGCACCACTTCGAGGTACCTGCCGAAGAATGCCACGGGCTGTTCCGAAGCCGGGTGGCTGAACACGAAACGGTATGTGCCTCCGGTGCGGACGTCGGCCTCGCAGGACAGGAAGGACATTCCGAGCGATTTCGGCGCCCACCAGCGCTTGAGCAACTCGGGCTTGGTCCATGCTTCGAAGACGATGCGTGCCGGAGCGTTGAAGGTTCGCGTGACGACCATCTCGCGCCCGGATTTGCGTTCTGCCGTCGTGCGGCTGCTCACGGCGGCAGATTCACCTTGATTTCTTGCGTCCACCGATCTTCTCCTTCCGTTTCAGTTCCTCGACGACCTTGTCCAGCTCGTCGAAGCGTGCGCTCCAGAGCTGGTGGTATTTTTCGATCCATGCCGCTTCTTGCTCCAGTCGGCGCAAGCCGAGCTTGCAGGTCCGCACGCGCCCGATCTTCTCGGTGGTGACGAACCCCGCCTGCTCCAGGATCCTGACATGCTTCTTCATGCCCGTGAGGGTCATGCGAAACTTCTCGGCAAGCTCCGTGATGGAAGCGTCGGCATGCCCGAGCCGCTCCAGGACGCCGCGTCGGGTGACGTCCGACAGCGCGGCGAACGAGGCATCGAAACGGGCTGGACTACACTGAACCACATGGTTCAGTGTACATGCGAAATCGGCGTATGGCAACCGTCTTGCCCAGGAAGCGCAGGCTGGAAGCGCGGGACCAAGCCTTCAGGCGCTTGACGCGGCCGTCCGTTGAGGCGGGTCGAGCCCGCGCAGCGATCGGCGCCTACACCGACAGTCCCGCATCGCCCTCCACGACCGACTGCCGCATCTGCGGCCTTTCGCCCGCTTGCCACAGCGGTACCTCAAAACGGACGCGATAGCGCAGCGGGCCGCCGTCCGCGCTCTTGCTGCGCTCGATCGGCCGCGGGATGCAGACGAACTCGGTCACCATCGTGCCGGCGTCGACGCGCACGGTCGCGTAGCCGTGCCCACCCATGTCGACGAAGGTCAGGTGCGGGGCCAGTTCGGGATTGCGCACGGCGTGCGCTTTGGTCAAATCGCCGCTGCTGGCAAATTCCAGCGCCGAGCGCACACCATGGTGCAAAAGCAGGTTGGCGGTGCATTGCGGTGGACCGCCGCCCGGATTGGCGACATAGAGCGGGCGCAAGGGATTGTCCGGTTTCAAATTGTGTTCGTTGGCTTCGGCCATGCCCGGGGAACAGATCGAGCCGCCCACGAAGGTGACGCCCACGGGCTCGAACGCCGCGGGCGGCAGGGCCTTTGCCGCGTAGCCCGCCCAGAAGCTGTGGCGATCGCCGGAGACGATCGCGAATCCGGTGATGCCCGCATCGCGCACGGCATCGTAGATCTCGGCGCGCTCGTGGAACGTGGCACCCCAGTCGCCGACGCCCATGAGGCCGTAGCCTGCACCATTCCATTTGCCCAGCGTGGCCGGGAGATTCTGCGGATCGACGCGCCAGTCGGGCGTGCCCAGCGAATTGCCCCAGATTTTCCAGGTGGCCTTCGCGCCGCGCAGGCGCTGCAGGAACCAGGCCTTCTGCTTCGCGCCCAGGATCGTCTGCGGGGCTTCGCGGGCGCGGTAGTTGACCACGCTCTTGTCGCCGAAGGACAGCTTCGCCGGTGGATGGCCGTTGGCGTAGTCGCGACCGGCGTCGAGCTGCGCCCACAGTTCCTCGGGAACGAAGCCCAGTTTGTCGCCTTCGAACAGCGGGTTGATTTCGTCGTGATCCCCGGGGTCGTGCGAGCGGAAGCTGTGCTGGTCGGTGAGGAGCAGGTCGATGTGCCGGCCCCAGCGCAAGGCGCGATAGCCGATCAGGCTGTTGATCGCGGCGAGGTTGTTCGGTTCGGTTCCCAGGCCGTCGTCGTCGAAATCCTTGACCGGCGTGTCGACCACGTGTGGCGCATTGAAGGTGTCGAGCTTCGAACCCGGCGGCAACACGCGCGCGGGCTGGAATTCGAACCACGCCTGATTTGCCGCGACCTTGAGCGTCTGCGCGGGAACCCAACCTTCCATGCCGGGGAATTCCTGGATCGACTGCCAGCCCTGCCAGGAGAATTCGTGGTTGTCCCACATCGCCACGAACGGCCAGCGCGCGCGCGCATCCTGCAGATCCGGGTCCTGCAGGTAGGCGTGGTAGGCAGCGCGATAGTCCTCGAGCGAGTCCGGCACCCAGAAGCGGTCCTTGGCGACGGCCTTGCCCTTGGGATACCTGATCGGGAACGTAATCTTGCGGTCGTAGCGATGGCCGTTCTTGACCTGGTCCGGGTACTGCACGACTTCGTAGATGAAGTCGCCCAGGTGCAGCACGAAGCCGATCCTTTCCCCGGGTGCGGCGCGCTCGTCTTCCCAGATCATCCGTCGATAGGCATTCAGGTAACCCTCGCAGACGTCCTGGCAACTGACGAAGGCGAAGCGCGTCGGCCGTGGATCGTCGGGACTCGGCGCCGTCAGCGTAC
>DATIVW010000257.1:0-3226 GCA_035465595.1 Rhizomicrobium sp.
TTGCCCGGAGCGTTGATGTTGAGGAGCACATAGTGCCCCTTGCGGTTCTTCTTCAGGCGATACGCCAGGCCGCGCAGGCCCCAGTATTCCTGCTTCTCGACCTTGCCGCCTTCGCCTTCGATGATGGTCTTGAGGTGGGTCGCCAGCGCGTCCACCTGCTGCGCGCTGATATCCTGGCGCGCGATCAGGAGATGCTCGTAAAGAGCCATTCCTTTAAGTCCCTGTTTTGGCTACGGAACCTCGCCGGGCGGGATGCCTGGAGAGGCTTTGGTTCGCAAGGGACGCCGGACCATCCGGCATGGGCCCCCAAAGGGCCTCCCCGCGACCGCAGCCGCCATGAAGGGCGGGCGTATAGCGGAACGGGGGTATAGAGGCAAGGCAGCAGGAGAATCGCCCGATGGCACTGGATTTTTACATGTTGGCCGGCTTTGGCGGGGCGCTCCTGGTTGTGGCGGCCTATCTGGCCAACCAGATGGGCAGGCTGCCCTCCGACGACTGGCGGTTTCCCGGGGCCAATCTGGCCGGTTCCGTCCTGATCCTGGTCTCGCTCTATTCGGCGTGGAATTTCCCGTCCGCGGTGATCGAACTGTTCTGGGCGGCCATCAGCATCTACGGACTGGTGCGGCCCAGACCTTCGGCCGGCTGATCAGTTCGCAAGCCGCGTCTGCAGGCGGTCGAAATCCGGCAGGATGTTCCGCGACCACTGCGCGATTTTCTCGCCGATCGATTCCATGCCTTCGCCGCGCGAGGAACCGGACGAGATCGCCAGAAGCGTCTGGGTGAATATGGCGGTGATCGCGGCGGTATCCAGATCGCCCGATTGCGATTCAAGCTCTGCGAGCCGGATCTTCTGTTCAAGTTCCGCGAGGCGAAGGAGAAACAGCGTCTCCTGGTCGCGGATCGGCTTCACCGATCCAAGCCGCGCCATGGTGACCACGCATTCCTGCAGCGCGCGCCGGGCGATGTCCTGTTGAATGGCAAGCGGCTGCGTGCGCGCGGCTTCGAATGCGCGTTGTGCGCGCAGGACCTCGACTCGCGCTTTCCGCTCCACCTGATTTTGCGCAAACCCGAACATCTTCTGCATCCCTACGCGACCACAACTCGGACCGGCGGGAACAGGTTCTGCGCTGCAGCAGAAAATTTTCCGGGAACAAATCCGCAGTCCGCGTGTCGTCGAGATTTCTTCGGGGGGGCTCGGACGAAGGGCGCTGTCGCCAACGGCAGCGCCCTTGCTTTCAGGCTACGGGAGACGCTGCACGCGGTAGCTCCGTTTTAGCCGACCGGCCCGGCGGGCGGGCCCGTCTTTGTGCCCTCGGCCTCGAACGGGCTGGGCACGCAAACGGTCCTCCCGTGCCCGTATCGGGTCAACAAAAAAATATGACCGCACGTCAGTCGCAGGCGTTCTCAAAAGCCCTTAAGTTCCGGCGCATGACCGACGCGCTTCCGCCTCCCAACGATCCGCACCTGCGCTGGAAATTCCTGCGCGACGTTCTGGTATTCCAGCTCAAGCTGATTCTCGGAAACCTGCAGAACTTCGTGCTCGTGCCGGTGTCGCTCGGCGCCGCCGTGCTGGACCTGTTCGTCAAGGGCAATCGCGAAGGCGCGAAGTTCTACAAGGTGATGGACTGGGGCCGGCGCACCGACGAGATGATCAATGTCTACAGCGCTATCGGTGGCTATCACGCGACCGGCGACGAGAACGAGAAGGACATGTATGGCAACTACACGGTCGACGCCGTGCTGGCGCGCGTCGAGAACGTCATCGTGCGCGAATACGAGAAGGGCGGCACGGCAGCGAGCGTCAAGAGCGCAGTGGACCGCGTGATCGACGGCATGCAGGCCAAGGGCGACAAGCACAAGGAAAAGCTCGACGACGTGATCCAGCGCACGGCGGAGAAGTTCAAGCCGAAATCCTGACGCGGCCTACGCGCCGAGGAAACCTTCGAGCACATTCACGGTGTTCACGCCGAGGTGCTCTATGTTGTAGCCGCCCTCGAAGACGAAAACGGACGGCAATCCGGCGCGGCCGATGATTTCGCCCATGCGCAGGTAATCTTCCGTCGTGATCTTGAAGCGGCAGATGGGATCGCCTTCGAAGGTATCGAGGCCAAGCGAGACGAGCAGGATGTCCGCGCCGAAGTCCTTCACCGCCTTCAACGCGCGGTCGAGCGCGTGGGAATATTCCGGCCACGCGGTTTTGCGCGGCAGCGGGAAGTTGATGTTCTTGTCCTCGCCGGCGCCTTCGCCTTTCTCATCCGCATAACCCAGATAGTGCGGATAGGCGAAGGACGGATCGGCGTGGATCGACGTGAAGAGCACGTCGTTGCGGCGGTAGAAGATCGCCTGCGTGCCGTTGCCGTGATGATAATCGACATCGAGGATCGCGGGGCGGCGGCCCTTGTCGCGCAGCCACTGCGCCGCGATGGCGACATTGTTGAGATAGCAATAGCCGCCATAGACGTCGCTGCTGGCGTGGTGGCCGGGCGGACGCGCCAGCGCGAACGCCGCACGCTCGCCGCCATGCACGGCTTCGGCGGCCGACAACCCGATGTTCACCGCCTCGCGCGCGGCGCTCCATGTGCCCTTGCCGATGGGCGTCGCGGTGTCGAAGCAATAGGAACCGAGCTGCTTTTCGATATCGCCGTCGCGCATCTCGCGCAGCCCCCGCGCCGGCCACACCGAAGGCACCGCGTCGGCGTCGTCATTCCAGTATTTCTCGCGCCACTTGGGATAGGCGCCGGTGAGGAAGCGCACGAAGGCATTGTCATGAATGCGCAGGATAGGCTCGTCGCTGAACGCTTTGGGCTTCAGCAGCGGCCCGATCTTCCGTTCTTCCAGGCGGCGCTTCACCTGCTCGACACGCTCGGGAATCTCCACGGCGGGCGCGGCGCGGCCCTGCTCGAACTCCTCCTTCGGCGAATGTTGCAGATGCGTGGCGGCGTAAAAGGTTTTCATGGGCGAAGAGGACGTCAAAGCTTCCGTAAAGGCAAGTTGTTTGCGCTTCGCATTTGAGCCGTCCGCGCTAAGCTTGTCCAAAAGAAAAACACATCGGGAGGACGGGCATGGCACTCAAGACTCCGGAAGCATATGTGGAAAGCCTTCGCGACGGACGCGTGACGTTCTGGGACGGCGAGAACATTCCCGACATCACGAAGTTTCCCCGCTTCCGCGTCCCCATCGCGCTCACCGCCGAAGACTACAAATATGACGATCCGGTTCTGGGCGA
>DATIVW010000258.1:0-8533 GCA_035465595.1 Rhizomicrobium sp.
CTTGCGCCGGCGACGCAGTTGCGGGCGCGGCGTTCCTGGAGACCATCAAGCCCTTTGTCTGGCGCCGCAGCCTGGACTACGCAGCGATCGAGGACATCCATTCCATCAAGCGGCAAATCCATGCGCACGGGAAGCATGGCGCCATCGCGGTCGCGGGGCATAACGTAAAGCTCGGGCGCGGCGGTATCCGCGAGATCGAATTTTTCGCCCAGACGCAGCAGCTTATTCTGGGCGGCCGCAATCCCCGTCTGCGCTCGCGCGAGACGCTGAAGGCCATCGAGGCTCTGCGCGTGGCTGGACTGGTGACGGACGCAACCGCTGCCGATCTGGAGCTTGCATACGACTTCCTGCGAAGGCTCGAACATCGCCTGCAGATGATCGAAGACGAGCAGACGCACAGCCTTCCCAAGTCCAGGGACGAGCTGGCCCACATCGCGTGCTTCATGGGTTTTGCGGACACGGCCGCGTTCAGCGAAGTGCTGCTGCATCATCTTCACACCGTGCAAAACCACTACCTGAAGCTGTTCGAGCGGGAAGCGCCCCTGGCGACAAGCGAAGGCAGCCTCGTATTCACCGGTGTCGAGGACGATCCGGAAACCATCGAGACGCTGGCAGGCATGGGATTTCGCAATCCGCATCACATTGCCCATGCGGTCCGGGGCTGGCATCACGGGCGAATTCGCGCCACGCGCAGCGCACGCGCACGCGAAATCCTGACCAAGCTTATGCCGGCGCTTCTGGCGTCGCTCGCAACGACCGCGGATCCCGATGCTGCTTTCGCGCAGTTCGACCGCTTCGTCTCGCGCCTGCCGGGTGGGGTTCAGCTGTTCTCGCTGCTTCTGGCAAATCCGCATTTGCTCAAGCTGATTTCCGACATTTGCGGATCGGCGCCCCGGCTTGCCGATCACCTGTCGCGCTCGCCGGGCGTGCTGGATGCACTGATGGATCCGGGCTTTCTCAGCTCGCTGCCTTCGCATGAACAGCTCGACGCGCTCCTGGGTACACAGCTCGCGTCGGCGCGGGACTATGAAGCGTCACTCGACGCGGTTCGCCGTTTCGCCAAGGAACAGATTTTCCGTGTCGGCGTGCAGATCATCGAAAGCGCGCTGGATGCGCCTGCTGCAGGCCCAGCTTTCACCAACGTGGCGGAATGTTGCATCGCCGGGTTGCTGAAGGTCGCCGAGGACGAGTTGGCGGCGACGGCAGGGTGCGTCCCCAAGGGCGCGTTCTCCGTGGTCGCGATGGGCAAACTTGGCGGCCGCGAGATGACGGCAACCTCCGATCTGGACCTGATCTTTGTCTACGACGCGCCTGCCGAAGCCATGTCGGATGGCAGCAAGCCCCTGGCGGCCAGCACGTTCTATGCACGCCTGGCACAGCGCCTGATCGCAGCGCTCACGGTTCCGACCGCGGAAGGTTCGCTCTACGAAGTCGACATGCGGCTCAGGCCCACCGGCAACAAGGGACCGGTTGCCGTCAGCCTGGAATCCTTCGCGCGTTATCACGCCAGCGAGTCCTGGACATGGGAACGGCTGGCGCTGACCCGCGCGCGGGTAATCGCGGGATCGGCGGAATTGGGCGCCAGGGTTTCGCAGGTCATTCGCGCCACGCTGGCGGCGCCGAGCGATGCCGCCAAGACGCTTTCGGATGCCGCCGATATGCGGGCCAAGCTTTATGCGCAATTTCCCGGCAAGACGTCATGGGACCTGAAATTCACGCGGGGAGGCCTGGTCGACATCGAGTTCATCGCCCAGACGCTTCAGCTGCTGGAGGCGCATCGCGCGCCGTATGTCCTGCATGGCAACACGGTCGCGGCACTGAATGTGCTGACGCAGGCAAAGGCGATCGCGGCGGACGATGCCGTCGCCCTGACTAACGCCGCCGAGCTGCAGACGTCCCTCATGCAAGTGCTTCGCATCGCCGTGGACGGTGAGTTCGACGCGGCGACGGCTACGCCGGGCTTGAAGGGGCTTCTGGCGCGCGCAGGCGGGGCCGCCGACTTTGCTGCCCTCGAACACAACCTGTGCGGCCTCCAAACCCAGGTCGCCGCCATCTTCCAGAGAGTAATCGCGTCGGTTAGGGCACCAGGCGCCTGATCCACTCGGGCAGCGCGAAGCTGGCCGCATGGACGGCCGGATTGTAGTAGTCTGTCTTCAGCTTCGCCTTCTTGAACGCCACCGCCGCCTTCTTGATGCCCGAAGCGGTGCCGAGCTTTGCGCCCTTGCCTTTGCCCGCCCAGCTCAGTGCCATGAAGCCGCCGATGTAGGTCGGCACGACCGTGAGATAGAGCCCGGACTGCGGGAAGAATTCGGCGAGCTCGTTGAGGGCCTCGGTGATCTCCCAGGGCTGGTAGAACGGCACGCCGGTCTGGAACGTGGCGAAGCCGCCAGGCTTCAGCGCGTTCCGGACGCGGTCGTAGAAGGTCTCTCCGAAGAGCGCCTTGCCAGGCCCGACCGGGTCCGGCCTGTCGGCCACGATCAGGTCGAACCTGTTCTTGCTCTCCCTGCGGCCCAGATATTCGAAGGCATCCGCCACCTCGAGCTTGAGGCGCCTGTCCTTGAAGGCCCTGGCATTGATCTCGCCGAAGTATTTCCGGCAGAGCTCGATGACCCGGCCGTCGATATCCACAAGAACGACCTCTTTGACGCCCTTGTGCTTGAGCGCCTCGTCGGCGATGGAGAGATCGCCGCCGCCGACGATCATCACCCGTTCCGCCTTGCCGTGCTCCAGTATGGGCAAATGTGTCAGCATTTCGGCGTAGGCGCTCTCGTCGCGCGTGGTGATCTGGACGATGTCGTCGAGCGTCATGACGCGACCGTTGTTCGGCGTGTCGAAGATCTTGATGCGCTGATACCGGCTCTTTTCGTCTGCCAGCGGCTTGCCGCTCAGTTCCATAACCTGCGCGTAACCCTTGTGGAGACGCTCCTTGAAGCTGCTTGCGGCCATCTCAGGCTCCTCTTCCGGAGGTGAAACATTTTGGAAAGCGCGGCGTTTTAGGGCTCACGCGCCACGCTGGCAAGCGTGGCGGCCGATGCTCACTGCTCAGCGAGCGTTACGGAATGTGACAGCCGTCGAGAGCGTCTCGCGCCACACACGCTCGGAGAAAATTTACGGTTGGATGACAAAATTTCTTGCATGTGCGAACGACGGCCCTATATTCCGACTCGTTCCGGCGACGGGACAAAGCGGCGAGGCGGCCTTCCGTCCGCCGCTTTCTTCTTGGGAGAACGCGTCCGGAAACCCACAAGGCCAAGGCGCAGGTGTCAACTCTGAGTGAAAGGGTAGGTGCCCGAAATGGCTAGATTGCAGCTTGTCTCGGCAAACAAAGTGGCGAGGGCTCCTCGCGTCCGCACATCGGCCAACTCCGTTGCCAAGCCGATGCCCGTCGTTCTCCCTGCGAGAAACGACAACGAACCAGAACACAAGGATCACTTTATCACCCGCAATGGCGTGACCTTTGCGGGCAGCCACCTGATCATCGATCTGTGGGAAGCCGAGGGCCTCGGCGACCGTGACCGGATCGAGCAGGCGCTGATCGACGCGGTCAAGGCAGCCGGCGCCACCCTCCTGCACATCCACCTCCATACCTTCTCGGATGGCGGCGGCGTGTCGGGCGTGGCGGTGCTGGCGGAGAGCCACATCAGCGTCCATACCTGGCCTGAGAAGGGCTACGCGGCATTTGACGTGTTCATGTGCGGCGACGCCGAGCCCCGCAAGGCGATGGACGTGTTCAAGGCGGCCTTCAATCCCGGCCGTATCGTCGTCGGCGAGCACAAGCGCGGCGTTCTGTAAGAACCAGCCTTAGCGCGCATTAACCAAAGGGCGGAAATGGCGTCAAACGCCGTTTCCGCCCTTCTCTTTGAAACAACTCTTTTCCGTTTGAGCCTTAATATCCGTTTACCCGCCTGGGGAGCGGCGGAAGGACGGAGGGGCATTGCGTTACGACGCGGCGATCATCGGCGCGGGCGCGGAGGGTTTGGCCGCGGCGGTGACGCTCGCCAAGACCGGACGGAATGTTGTCGTCCTTGAGCGCAATGCGCTGCCCGGCGGGCGCTGCATTACACGTGAATTTCATCCCGGTTTTCGGGCATCGCCCTTTTGCGACGAGATCCCGCAGATACCGGTCGAGATATTCTGGGCGCTCGATCTTGCGCGGCATGGAGCCCTGTTCGCGCCTTCTCCCATTTCCACAGCGCTTTGGCCGGATCGCGGGATCAGCTTTCGATCCGGTGAAGTGCCCTTGCAGGCGGAAGCTGCCGCACTCGCAAAGGCGGTTTTGTCGCGCGCCGAAACGGAGATTGAAGCGCCTTCGGGCTATCGCTTCTGGTCCCCGGCGCCGCGCGGCCAAGATCCATGGCCCGCCGACTCCTGGGCCATGCAATCCTTGACCTCGCTCTTGGGGCCTCAAGCAGGTGATGGCGAAGCGCTGCTGGCCGCGAGCGCTCTCGAGGGTTCTTTGGCCCATCCTGAGCACGCAGGCACCGCGCTCCATCTTTTGACGTCCAGCGGCTGCGTGCAAACCGTAGGCGGCTTGCAAGGGCTTACGAACTCCCTGATGAGCGCTTGCCTGGCGGCGGGTGTGAACGTTTCCTGTGGCCTTGAAGTCACAGATATTCACTGCCGCGGCGATCGGATAGCAGGCCTGCGGCTTGCCGATGGCGAGGAGATTGCCGTCTCCACCATCATTTCGACGCTCGATCTGAAACGCACGTTCTTGTCCCTCTTTGCCTGGGACGCCTTGCCGGGCGAGACCGCGCGCCGCGCCGGCTGCTTTCGGATGAACGGCGGAACGGCGCGAATTCTGGTGGCTCTCGACGCCCTGCCGGAGCGGCCTCGGCCTGCCTACGTGAACGCATTCTCCGGGCCGATCCACCTTTCTCCGAGCCTTGAAGGATTCGGTGCGATTTACGCCGCATGGCGATCGGGAGTCGTCGCAGAGCAGTTGCCTGTCACGGTGCGGTTCGCATCCACGCGGGATCCACGATTGTGCCCACCGGGCGCCGCCACGTTGACGGCGACGGTTGACGGTGTGCCGGCCCGGCTATTCGATGGCTCATGGACACATGAGAAGCGCCATGCGCTGCTCGCGCAGGTGCTGGATGCCATCGAGCGCGCCATCCCGGGCACCAGCTCGCGGGTTCGCGCCTGCGATCTCATGGTACCACCCGACATCGAGCAGGCGCTGGGATGCACGGAGGGCGATCTTGCCGGCGGCGAGATCGCTGCTGACCAGATGCTGGCATTCCGTCCCTGGCATCACCCGGCCGCGCCGCGGACGCCGATCCAGGGGCTTTATCTTGCCGGACCTTCAACGACCGCCGGCGTCCTTGGGACGTGCGTCTCCGGTGTTCTTGCGGCGCGCGCCGTTGCCGCTGATCTGAGAGCCGGGGCCCTTAGATGAGCGAACCGCGGTCCTGCGATGCGATCGTGATCGGTGCCGGCCCAAGCGGCCTGGTTGCGGCGTCCTATCTCGGGAGGGCCGGCAAGAAGGTCTTGCTGCTCGAAGCAGAAGACAAATTGGGCGGCGTTTGCGCTGCCCCACATCCCAGCGGCGGAAATTCGCCCCTCATGCTTTACGCTCTCGACCCTTTCGTCGTGCGCGATCTGAAACTCTCAAAAAGAGGTTTGCATTTCGCTGGTCGTGAACTGGCTCTCACCGGGCTTCGCGAGGACGGAAAGCACATCGTCATTTCCCGCGATGTCCATGACACCGCAGCAAGCATCGCACTCCACTCCCGGCGCGATGCCGATACGTGGCCACGGTTTCGCAAGGAACTGTTCGAGCTGGCGCGTGCCATGCGCCCACTCTGGTGGGAGGCACGTGGCGCATGGCCGGGCGGCATTGAGGGACAAGAATTGCACGCCATCGCGCGTATGGGCGCCGGCAGTTGGTTGAACTCCTGGTTTGAAAGCGAGCTTCTCAAGGCAACGCTCTGTTTTGATTCCGTGGCCGGAGGCCTTTCGGTATTGGAACCCGGTTCAGCCTTCTCCCTCATCTGGCGGGCCGCACAGGAAATTTCAGGGCTGCAGGGTGCCGTCTTGCTTGCCCAAGGCGGCTCGGCGGCGTTGGGGGAGGCGCTGATCAATTCGGCGCAGGAGGCGGGATGCGAATTCCGTACGGTCACGCGGATTGAACGCATCATCCTGGAGGGAGATCTCGTGGCAGGTGTACGGACGCAATCCGGCGAGACCTGCTTCGCACCTTTGGTATTTTCGGCGGTGCGTTCTTTCCAAACTTTTTCCCAGCTGCTTCCGCCGGATGCGCTTGGCATCGCATCTTCGGAAGCGCCGCGGCGCAATTCGCCTGTCGCGGAGGCAGGAATTGTCCTGACCTTGCGCAGCGCGCCGCGAGTCACCGGCGACGCGATGTCGCCAGCAAAGCGGTGCATCATTGCCGAAAAGCCGGAAACGTACGCAGTCGCGGAGATGGCCGCGCGAGCGGGAGCGCTTCCGGACGAGCTTCCCATCGAGTTCGTGACGATGGCCGGAGCGGCTTCCGCCGCACCCGGCGAGCACGTTATGCGCATTCTGGCGCGGCCCGTTCCGCGCAATCCTGTGGGCGGATGGCCAGCATTGGCACCGGTTTTGGCGGCCAGGGTCGTGAAGTCGATCGAAAGGTTTTCTCCTGGAATCTCCGGCGATATCGTGCGCATCGTGACAATGAATCCTGATCGCGAGGAACGGGAATCCGCCGTCTCGGTACCTCATATGCTTGCGACTGCCGAAGGCCGTGTCAGGACACCGATCAAGGGCCTGTTTTTCTGCGGCGCTGGAGCAGAGCCGGTGCCGGCATTGTCAGGGCGGGCGGCACGCATCGCAGTGGCATCCGCGCTGGCTGTCCATTCATGAGCAGCCATCCGTTGGTCCGCGCTACGCCGTTCCATGCGCGCGCCGCCGCGAGCAATCTTTTCAATCGCTGGACTGCGCGAAATGGGTTTACCCTCGCTGACGATTATGGCGACGCACTCGCCGAAGCGCTGGCGGGCAGGACGACAGTCATAGTCGCTGATATCTCCTGGCGCTGGCGTGTGTTCATCGAAGGCGCGAGCGCTGCCGGCTGCATTTCGCGACTGATGACGAAGGACGTGAATGCTTTGGCACCCGGCGCTTCGCTCAAGGCGCTCTGGCTCGCCGACGGCGGCGCCGTGCGCGGAGCCGCCGTCGTCGCGCGCTTCGCAAGCGATCAGTTTCTTCTCGCGTCGGCTGCAACCGATGCCGGCTGGATTGCCGAGGCGGCGCGCCGGTTCGGGGCGTCTCTTCGAGATGCCACCTTGCAGGAGGGCGGTCTCGCGCTGATCGGCCCTTACGCCGAAGCCGTGCTGCAAGCCGCGGGACTGGGAGCGGACATCGTCCCTCTATGCTTCCGCAGGATTTTCTGGCGCGGACTGGACGTCACGGTTTCACGCTGGGGCGAACAGGACGGTTATGAAATCTGGTGCAAGGCTGATGACTGCCTGATCCTCTGGGACCGGCTCATGCGCGCCGGCGCGCAATTTGGAATTCAGCCAGCCGGTGTCTCAGCCACCGATATCCTGGATGTCGAAATCGGTGTGCCGCGTCCTCATCGCGACTATCGCCCTGCGAGCGACGGGTTTGCGACGGATCCAACTCCCGCGTCGCTTGGTCTCGAGACCTTGATCGACGAGGCGCATGCCGGATTCAATGGCTACCGTGCATGGCTTGCTGCCCGCGGCTCGGAGAAATCCTCACTTGTCGCGGTCGAAATCGATTCCGAGGCACCGGCATCTTTCACGCCGCTTTGCCTCTTCGGCAAGGTGATCGGTCATACGCTCACCTCCGTTCATTCTCCGGTCCTGCGCCGTGCCATCGCGCTGGCCCGGATCGATAAAGCGCACGCCGCGCCAGGAACGGTGCTTTCACTCCAATCGCCGCTATCTCTTGCGAGCCAGTCCGTGCATAGCGTTGCCGCGCGGGTGGCAAGCTTTCCCTTCGTCAAACCGACTGCGCCGCTATGAAGCACGCCACCGCTGCCGCATTGGATCGCCTCGAGGCGCTGTTGCGTGACCTGCGCAAGACAAATGGCCTCAAGGAGAAATCGCGTGGAGTGTTCTATCGGGGCGGCCGGGCGTTTCTGCATTTCCACGAGCATGGCGCCCTGCTGTTCGCCGACGTGCGGTTTCACGACGCGTTCGACCGCCGGCCGGTCACCACCCGGAGCGAACAACTGGCCCTGCTGAGGAAGGTGCGTGCCGTGACAAGAACGGCCAAAAAGAACGCCAAGTGAACCTGTTAACGGAAAACCATGTAACGTGTGGGGTGTTTTCGGCTTGACCCGCTCTTTATGATTGCGGGTCAGTCTTGGGGCTTCGCGAGATCGTATCATGAACAAAGTCACGCCTATTCCCGGTTTTGCGCCGCCTGCCTTTGTCGAATCCGCGCGGGTGGAGTTCGAAGCCTTTCGGAAGACGCACCCCGACCTGAAGTATGTTGACGTCGTTCTTGCGGACGTGATCGGCATCCTTCGCGGCAAGCGCATGCCGATCGCCGAGGCCGCGAAGTTGTTCGTCTCTGG
>DATIVW010000259.1:0-13186 GCA_035465595.1 Rhizomicrobium sp.
GCGTCCGCCGCATGCACGCTGCCGGCGTGGCGATGCGACAGGCCATTCCTGGCGCGGATGAAGACTTCCCAAAGCGGCATATTCTTCGACATTGCTTTACTCCGCCGCCGCGCGCGCTTCGTGTTTCGCCGCATGCGCCGCCGCAGCTTCGCGCACCCAGGCGCCATCTTCCCACGCCTTCACACGCGCCTCCATGCGCTCCTTGGCGACCAGGCCTTCACCGCGCACGACCGCATAGAATTCGTCCCAGTCGATGGCGCCGTAGTCGTAGGAGCCGCGTGCTTCGTTCCATTTCAGATCGGCATCGGGAATCGTGAGGCCAATGGCTTCGGCCTGCGGCACCGTCACGTCGATGAATTTCTGGCGCAGCTCGTCGTTGGTCTCGCGCTTGATGCGCCAGCGGATGGATTGCGCGGTGTTGGGCGAATTCTCGTCCGGCGGCCCGAACATCATGATCGACGGCCACCACCAGCGGTTCAGCGCATCCTGCGCCATGCGCTTCTGAGCATCGGTGCCGTTCGCCAGCGCGGTCATGATTTCGTAGCCCTGGCGCTGGTGGAAACTCTCCTCCTTGCACACGCGCACCATCGCGCGCGCGTAGGGACCATAAGAGGTGCGTTGCAGCGGCACCTGGTTCATGATCGCGGCGCCATCCACTAGCCAGCCGATGGCGCCGATGTCGGCCCATGTCAGCGTGGGATAGTTGAAGATCGTGGAATATTTCGCGCGGCCGGAATGCAGCGCATCGATCATCTCCTCGCGCGAGGTGCCGAGCGTTTCCGCCGCGGCATAGAGATAGAGCCCGTGGCCGCCCTCGTCCTGCACCTTGGCGAGCAGGATCGCCTTGCGGCGCAGGTTCGGCGCGCGCGTGATCCAGTTTCCTTCCGGCAGCATGCCGACGATTTCGGAATGGGCGTGTTGCGAGATCTGGCGCACAAGGGTCTTGCGATACGCCTCGGGCATCCAGTCCTTCGGCTCGATGAAGTCATCCGCCGCGACGCGTGCTTCGAACGCCGCCAGACGCTCCGGATCTTCGGCAACCGCAACCGCCGCCGGCTGCTGGTTCTTGTCCTTGAGTTCGGTGGTGTACATGCGCGCTTCCTCGCGACTGAGAACCAATCCTATAATAAACCGACCGGACGGTCAATTAATCCGGCTTCAGCGCCGGCCCGCCCAGCGAGCGGGAAAGGCCCTGGAAAACTGCGATTTTCTCGCCGTTCTGATTGGACACGGTCACGGCATAAACGCCCGAACGGCCCGCAAGCGCCTGTTCGCGGCATTCCGCCACCAGCCGGTCGCCTTCGCGGCCCGGCGCCAGGAACGCGATCGTCGCGTTCTGCGCCACCGTCTCCACATTGCGCGAGTTGCAGGCATAGGCAAACGCCGTATCGGACAACGAGAAGATCATGCCGCCATGGCAGATGCGGTGGCCGTTGAGCATGTCCGCGCGCACCACCATCGCAATGCGCGCATAGCCCTCGCGTGCTTCCTCGATCTCGATGTTCCACGCCGCGCCCGTGCCTTCCGACTTGCGCAGATGATCGGCGATCCTGCGGGCAAGTTCGTCTGCGGCGCTCATGATTCCTCGCAAAATTGACCGACAAAATTGACCGACCGGGCGTTCTATTTTAAGCCTATCGCCCATAGCGGGGCCAGCCCGCAACGCCGTTTGGGAGGTGGCCGTGGCTTACGAAACCATTCTGTTCGACGTGGCCAATGGCGCGGCGCGCCTCACGCTGAACCGGCCCGATCGCCTCAATTCCTTCACCGTGCAGATGCACGGCGAAGTGGCCGATGCGCTGTCTAAGGTGGAAAAGGATTCGAGCATTCGCGCACTGCTGCTCACCGGCGCGGGGCGTGGCTTTTGCGCGGGACAGGATTTGAGCGATCGCGCGGTGGCGCCGGGCGGCGAAGGCGTGGATCTCGGCGAGTCGCTGGAGAACCGCTACAACCCGCTCGTCAAGCGCATCATGGGATTGGCCAAGCCCGTCGTGTGCGCCGTGAACGGCGTTGCGGCCGGCGCGGGCGCGAACATCGCGTTCGCCTGCGATATCGTTCTGGCGGCGAAGAGCGCGAAGTTCATCCAGTCCTTCTCCAACATCGGCCTCGTTCCGGATTCCGGCGGCACATGGATCCTGCCGCGCCTCACGGGCCATGCCCGCGCGATGGGCCTCGCGCTCACCGGCGAAGCTTTGAGCGCGGAGAAAGCCGAACAGTGGGGCATCATCTGGCGAGCGGTGGATGACGCGGAGCTGAAAGCGGAAGCCGACAAGCTGGTGGAGAAGCTGGCGATGGGCCCGACCCGCGGGCTTGCCGCGATCAAGCTGGCGATGCGCAAGGGCTGGCAGGCCGATCTCGATACGCAGCTCGATCTGGAACGCGATCTGCAGCGCGAGCTGGGTCGTTCGCAGGATTACAAGGAAGGCGTCGCCGCATTCGGCGAGAAGCGCGCGCCGAAGTTCAAGGGCCAATAGGCCGTCAGGAGCATCCGATGAAATTGCAAAGCTACGTCGCGGACCAATGGATCGCGCCGCAGGGTGCGCTGGCGTCCATCGCCTCGGCGGTGACGGGCGAAACGGTTGCCGAGACTGGCGCCACGGTGCGCGACTTCAAGGCGATGCTGGATCACGCCCGCAATGTCGGCGGCCCGGCCCTGCGCAAGATGACGTTCCACCAGCGCGCCAAGATGCTCAAGGCGCTGGGCGATGCCGTGATGGCGAAGAAGGATGAGCTCTATGATCTCTCCTATAACACTGGCGCCACCAAAGCCGACAGCTGGATCGACATCGAAGGCGGCGCGGGCACGTTGTTCGCCTATTCCTCCAAAGGTCGCCGCGAACTTCCGAACGACACCATCATCGTGGAGGGCCCGCCGGAAGGATTGTCCAAGCGCGGCACCTTCATGGGCCAGCATGTGTTGACCTCGCGCCACGGCGCGGCGGTGCATATCAACGCGTTCAACTTCCCGGTCTGGGGCATGCTGGAAAAGCTCGGCCCCACGCTGCTCGCCGGCATGCCCGCCATCGTGAAGCCCGCGACGGCCACGGCTTATCTCGCGGAAGCGGCGTTCCGCATCATGATCGAAGCCAATGTCCTGCCCAAAGGCGCACTGCAGCTCATCATCGGGCCAACGGGCGATCTTTTCGATCATCTCACCGGGCAGGACGTCGTTTCCTTCACCGGCTCGGCCGATACGGCGGAAAAGCTGCAACGCCATCCGGTGATCGCGCGGGAAAGCGTGCGCTTTATCGCGGAACGCGACTCCCTCAATGCCGCCGTGCTGGGGCCGGATGCGGTGCAGGGAACACCGGAATTCGATCTGTTCGTGAAAGAGGTCGTGCGCGAGATGACGGTAAAGGCGGGCCAGAAATGCACCGCCATCCGCCGCGCGCTGGTGCCCGCCGCGCAGATGGATGCGGTGGAGAACGCGCTGAAAAAGGCGCTGGGCGAAATAGTTGTCGGCGATCCGCGCGACGAGAAAACCCAGATGGGCGCGCTTGTCTCCACCGTGCAGCGCAACGACGTGCGTGAGAAGATCGAGACGTTCTCGAAGGAAGCGCGCATCGTGTTCGGCGATCCGAGCAAGACCGACGGCGAAGGCGCGTTCCTGTCGCCGGTGCTGCTGCGCTGCGACGATCCGGCGAAAGCGCAACGCGTCCACGACACCGAAGCCTTCGGCCCCGTCGCCACGCTGATGCCCTACAAGGATCTGGGCGACGCCATCGCACTGGTGAACCGCGGGCAAGGCTCGCTGGTGATGTCTCTCTACACCCATGATCCCAAGATTGCGCGCGATGTGCTCACCGGATCGGGCGCGTTCCACGGCCGGCTGTTCATCCTGGATCGCGACAGCGCCAAGGAATCCACCGGTCATGGCTCGCCGCTTCCGGCGCTGATCCATGGCGGCCCCGGCCGCGCGGGTGGCGGCGAAGAGATGGGCGGCCTGCACGGCGTCCATCACTACATGCAGCGCACCGCACTGCAGGGTTCTCCCCGCATGCTCACCGGCGTGACGCAGGAATGGATGCGTGGAAGCCCGGAGATGCGCGAAGGCCCGCACCCCTTCCGCCTGCGCTTCGACGAGCTGGAACTGGGCAAGACGCTCATCACGCAGCCGCGCACAATCACGCTGGAGGATATCGAGCATTTCGCGCACTTCACCGGCGACACCTTCTACGCCCACATGGACGAGGAAGCCGCCAAGGCCAACCCGCTGTTCGGCGGGCGCGTGGCGCATGGCTATCTGCTGCTCTCCTTCGCGGCGGGCTTGTTCGTCGATCCGCCGCCGGGGCCGGTGCTGGCCAACTACGGCCTCGACAATCTGCGCTTCACCAAGCCGGTAAAGCCGGGCGATGCGATCACGGTACAGCTCACCGCGAAATCCAAATCGCTGCGCAATCCCGAAATGGGCGAAGTGCGCTGGCAGGTGATCGTCACCAACCAGAACGGCGAGCTGGCGGCGACCTATGAGCTCTTGACCATGAACGCCGTGTGATGCTGCCGGTCTTCGCATCGCGCGCGGAACTGGAGGCTTTTCAACTCGAAAAGCTGAAATGGTCCGTCGCGCATGCCTTCCACAATGCACCCTACTACCGTGCGAAGTGCGAAGACGCCGGCGTGACGCCGGACAATCTGAAATCGCTTTGCGATCTTTCGCGCTTTCCATTCACCAAGAAGACCGATTTCCGCGAGAACTATCCCTTCGGCATGTTCGCGGTGCCGCATGAGCAATGCGTACGAATCCATGCCTCCTCCGGCACCAGCGGCAAGCCGACCATCGTGGGCTACACGCAGAACGACCTGGACCTGTGGAACCACCTGATCGCGCGCTGCATCCTCGTCGCGGGCGGCCGCAAAGGCGATGTGCTGCACAATGCCTATGGTTACGGCCTTTTCACCGGCGGGCTGGGCCTGCATGGCGGCGCGGAGAAGCTTGGCTGCACCGTGGTGCCGGCGAGCGGCGGGCAGACCGAGCGGCAGATCCAGCTCATCTGCGATCTGAACCCGCGCATCATCTGCTGCACGCCATCCTACATGCTGGCGCTGGGCGAAGCGCTCGAGCGCGCGGGCATTGATCCGCGCACAACGTCGCTGGAGATCGGCATCCATGGCGCAGAGCCGTGGAGCGAAGAGATGCGCGCCGAGATCGAGAAACGTTTCGATATCGCCGCCTTGGATATTTACGGTCTGTCCGAAGTCATCGGCCCCGGCGTGGCGCAGGAACGCGCGGATGCGCGCGGTGCCCTGATGATATGGGAAGATGCCTTTCTGCCGGAGATCGTCGATCCCGACACGGGCACGCCGCTACCTGATGGAGAAGAAGGCGAGCTCGTCTTCACCTCGCTTTCCAAGGAAGCCCTGCCGATCATCCGTTATCGCACCGGCGATCTTTCGCGGCTTTCCCCTGCCGTTGGCGATCTTCCCATGCGGCGGATGGATCGCATCACCGGCCGCAGCGACGACATGTTGATCATCCGCGGCGTGAACATCTTCCCCCGCCAGATCGAGGAACTCATCGTGTCGGAGCCCGCCTTGTCGCCGCATTACCAGATCGACGTGCATCGCGATGGCGCGCTGGACCGGCTGGTCGTCACCTGCGAGGCGGCGATTGCCTGCGACGTGGCGACCTGCGACACGGCCCGCCATTCCGTGTCCGTGCGGATGAAGTCGCGCTACGGTTTGCATGCCGAAATCGTCATTGCCGATCCGGGCTCGCTGCCCCGCTCGGAGGGCAAGGCGAAGCGCGTCTTCGATCACCGGAAGGCAAGGCCATGAAGCTCGAACACGATCGCGGCGGTGAAGGCCCGCGGCTTCTGGTGCTGCTGCACGGCCTCGGCGCGACGCGGCATGTTTGGAACGAGTTTCTCAATAAGAAGAAATGGAACGGACGCTGGATCGCCCCCGATCTGCGCGGCCACGGCGCTTCGGCGCATGCATCGAGCTATGCGCTCGGCCTTCACGCCGCCGACGTGGCCGAGACGGTCCAGGCGCTCGGCAATTTCGACGAGATCGTGGTGCTCGGCCATTCGATGGGCGGCGTGATCGCACTCGCCCTGGCCTCCGGCTGGTTCGGCATCCGGCCGCAGCGCGCCTTTGGCCTTGGCATCAAAGTGGCGTGGAACGACGAAGAGCGCGCCGGCATGGCGAAGATGGCCACGATGCCGATCAGGACTTTCGCGGCCAGGGAAGAAGCGGTTGCGCGCTATCTGAAGATTTCGGGGCTCGCCGGTTTCGCCGCGCCGGACTCCGAGGCGGCGCAGGCCGGCATCGCGCAGACGAAAGACGGCTGGCGCCCGGCCTTCGATCCCGCCACCGCTTCCATCGGTCCGCCGCCGATGCGCGCGCTGCTGGCCGCCGCGCAGGCGCCGGTTCATCTGGCCTGTGGCGAGACGGATGCCATGGTCACGCGCGAGCAGATGGCGGTGTTCGATTCCGACGCCCGCAGCCTGCCCGGCGGGCACAATGTGATGGTCGAGAATCCGGGCGCCGTGTGGGACTGGATCGGCGGGTTCGTCGCGTGAGCCTCGCGGACGGATTCGACCTTCGGCGTCTGCCGGACTCCTTCTACGACGATCCCTTTCCCGTCTACCGCGCGCTGCGCGAGGAAACGCCGGTGCGGCGCATGCCCGACGGCGGCGTGTTTCTCACTCGCCATGCCGATCTCTCCGCCGTCTATAACGACGCCGAGACCTTCAGCTCCGACAAGAAGCGCGAATTCGCGCCGAAATACGGCGCAGACTCGCGGCTTTTCCGCCATCACACCACAAGCCTTGTGTTCAATGACGCGCCTTATCACACGCGCGTGCGCCGTTCGATCCTGGGTGCGCTGGTGCCGAAGGCGCTCAACCGCCTGGAGCCGAAGCTTGAAACATTGATCGCGCGACTGCTCGATGACGCGGAGGCGCGCGGCAGGATGGAAGCCATCGGCGAATTCGCGGGCGCCATTCCGATCGAAGTCATCGGCGACCTGCTGGATATTCCAGGTGACGACCGTGCGCCGTTGCGCGGCTGGTCGCTCGCCATCCTCGGCGCACTGGAGCCCGTGCTGTCGGCGGAAGCGAAAGCACATGGCGAGCAAGCTCTGGCAGACTTCCACGTCTATCTTTCGAGACTCATCGCGGATCGCCGTGCCAGACCGGGTGATCCCGAGACCGACGTGCTGACCCGCCTGATCCAGAGCGAAGGTGAGCCGCTGAGCGAAACGGAACTGGCGGAGAATTGCGTCTTCCTGCTCAACGCCGGGCATGAGACGACGACCAACCTCATCGGCAATGCTCTGGAACTCCTCGCGCGCTTTCCCGGTGAGCGCGCGCGGCTGATAGCGCAACCGGATCTGCTGCGCCCCGCCATCGAGGAAGTACTGCGCTACGAGAGCTCCAACCAGCTCGGCAATCGCGTGACCACGCGCGAAACGAGGATTGGCAATGAAACGCTGGCGTCCGGCACCTTTGTCACGCTGTGCATCGGCGCGGCCAATCGCGATCCGGGCGCGTTCGACGATCCGGAACGGTTCGACATATCGCGCCATCCGAACCGGCACCTCGCCTTCGCGGCGGGATCGCATCAATGCGCGGGCATGTATCTGGCGCGCATGGAGGCGCGAATCGCGCTGGGCGCGTTCCTGAAACGCTTTCCGGATTTCGCGCTCGACGGCAAGCCGGTGCGCAGCAAGCGTGCGCGATTTCGCGGCTTCACGGCGATGAAGCTCAGACTTCGTTAGGCCAGTTTTCCAGCGCCTCGACGAACTTCGTGAGCCAGGCGTTCGTCTGGAAGGCATCGATCACACGGTGGTCGATGGTGAGCGTCACATAGGCCATCGGTCGGATAACGATCTGATCATCGCGCACCACGGCGCGCTTCTCGAGCTTGCCCACGCCCAGGATCGCCGATTGCGGCTGGTTGATGATGATGGGCGCGGCGACCAGCGAACCGGAAACGCCATGATTGGAGATGGAGAACGTGCCGCCGCGCACGTCGTCCTGCGACAGCTTCCCTGTGCGCGCCTTCTCGGTCATCTCGGTCAGGCGCTTGGCGATGTCGAGCAATGACAGCGTCTGCGCGCGGTGGATCACCGGCACGATCAGCCCCTTCTCGCCCAGCGCGGTGCCGATGCCGATGTTCACGTCGTCATAGATGTCGATGCGGTCGTCATACCAGCGGCCGTTCACGGCCGGGGCGGCGCTCATCGCCTGCACGCAGGCGTCGACGAAATAAGCGGTGAAGGTGAGATTCGCGCCGTCTTTCGCGAACGCATCCTTGTGCGCGGCGCGATGAGCCGTGATGGCGCCGAAATCGGCTTCGAAGACGGCGGTCACATGCGGCGCGGTCTGCACCGAATGCGTCAGACGCTCGGCGATGCGCTTGCGCATGGAGTCATGCGGCACGCGCTTGACGCCAACTACAGGCGCTTTCGCGCGGCGATCGAGCTCCGCTTGAATGTCCTCGCGCGTCAGCCGCGCGCCGCTGAACGGCACATCGCGCGCCTCCAGGCCATTGTCGGCCAGCATCTTGCGGATGCCGGGCGGAAGTTGATCGCTTGTCGACGTGGCGCGCGCCGCGGCGGCTTTCGGCGGGGCGATCCCCGCGCCCTGCGCCATTGCCTTCGCGGTGGACTCAACTGCGCCACCGGGCGCGATGCGGCCCAGCACCGTGCCCGGCGCCACTTCCGTACCGTCTTCGACAAGGATTTCCAAGAGAACCCCTGCCGATGTCGCCGCAATTTCCACTGCGACCTTGTCGGTTTCCAGCTCCACGATGGGATCGTCCACCTTCACGGCGTCGCCCACCTTCTTCAGCCACGCCTTGACGACGGCCTTGGTGCCTTCCTGTTCGGTGGGAACGAGAATGTCGGTCATAGGCCGGTGAGCTCTTCGATCTTCGCGCGGATGCCATCGACGGACGGCAACGCCCATTCCATCAGTGCCGAATTGTGCGGCGACGGAATGTCCGGCATCGCGAGGCGCGAGACGGGCGCGTCGAGGTCGAAGAAGCACTCTTGCGCCACGACGGCTGCGATCTCCGCGCCGAAACCGGCGCTCATCAGGTCTTCATGCACGATCAGGCAGCGGCGCGTGCGCTTCACGGATTCAAGCACGGCTTCGCGATCCCATGGCATAAGCGTGCGCAGATCGATGATCTCGACCGACATGTCTTTCGCGGCTTCCTCGCTGCGCTCCACCATCGCGCCCCAGGTGACGATGGTTAGGTCGCTGCCATCCTGCACGATGCGCGCCTTGCCGAAGGGCAGCACGAAATCGTCGCCCGGATAAGGACGGCGCGCGCTCGTCGCATCCAGCATGGCGCGGTGTTCGAAAAAGATCACCGGATCGTTGCCCCGCAGGGCGCCGCGCAGCAGCCCCACGGCATCCTCGGCGTTGGACGGCACAGCCACCTTCCAGCCCGGCGAATGCACGAACTGCACTTCATTGGTCTGGCTGTGCCAGGGATCACCGCATTTGAAGAAGCCGACCGGCATGCGCACGACCATCGGCGCGGCAAAGCGGTTGTTGGTGCGCCAGCGCATCGTGCCGCAGTCGTTGAGTTGCTCCGTCGCCGGATCGGCATATTTGCGGAACTGGATTTCCGGCACCGGCATAAGGCCCGACAACGCCATACCGACGGCGCGGCCGATGATGCCCTCTTCGGACAGCGAGGTGTCGAACACCCGGTCGACGCCGAACTTCTCCTGCAGTCCCAAGGTCACGGCGTGAACGCCGCCCTTGGGGCCGACGTCTTCGCCGAACACCAGCACGCGCGGATTGATCTCGAGCTCATGCTCCAGCGTGCGGCGGATGGCCGTGACCATGTTGATGCGCTGGCCTTCAGGCTGCGCATCTTCGCGCGCAGTGGGCGCCCTGTAACCGGCAGTGAGCTGGCCGCCCTTGGCCTGCATCTCGCCTTCGAAGAAAACGTTCCGGCTGGTGCGTGCGGGATCGGTGAGCGGGCGGGCTTCGGCGTTTGCGCGCGCCTTCTCGACGGCGGCCTGCGCATCGGCAGCGATGCTGTCCCATTCCTTTTGATCGAACAGCTTTTGCAGCTTGGGCAAGGGATCGCGCGCCCATTCGGATTTCACGAAGTCTTCGGACTTGTAGGTCTGCGTATCCTGGAAGGAGTGCCCTTCGAGGCGCGGCACGGTGAGGCGCAGCAAGGCCGGCGCACGCTGCTCGCGCACGAAACGCACGGCTTCTTCGATGAGCGAGGCGGCTTCCTCGGGATCGGTGCCATCGCCCTCGATGACCTTCAAGCCATTGAAGCTGGCGAGATTGGCCGCGATGTTCGCTCCTGGCGTCTGCAAAGTGGACGGCACGGAGATGCCGTACCCATTGTCTTCTATATAGAAGAGCATCGGCAGCTTCAGCGTCGTCGCCATGGTGAGCGCGGACCAGAAGCCATTGGTCGCGACCGAAGCATCGCCGCCCAGCGCCACCGCGACCGCATCGCCGCAATCCTTCTCTTTCAAGACCTTCGCGCGGTATTCCAGCGCCTGCGCCCATCCCGCCGTCGGCGTGTATTGCGCGCCGACACCGCCGCACATGGGCAGCGCGCTCGCGCCGTTCCCGTTCGGATAGTTGAACACCGCGCCGATGTCGCGGCCGTCGCTATAGCCACCGGCGCGCGCCATGCTCGATCCCAGTGCATCCGCCGGATCGACGCCGAGCGCCAGCAGAATGGGGCGCGAGCGGTAATAGCCGCAGATCGCATCTTCGCGGCGCGTGAGCTCAAGGCCCAGCAGGATCTGCGCCATGTCATGGCCGCGCGCAGAGAACTGGTAGAGAATCTTGCGCTCGGGAACGAGCGTCTTCTCTTCCAGCGAATCCAGCGCGCGCGAGACGTGCAGGTGGTAAGCCACCTTCCGCCAGTCCGGCGTGGCGTTGGTCAAGGAGGCTGTCCGGTTTTTCGGCGCGGCCGACATTCCGGTTTCCTTTTGCTGGCGTTCGCGCTAATTCATTAACCGAACGGACGGTCAATTATCAACCGCGATCTTCCGGGCAGATTATCAGGGTGAAGCGGAATGGCGCGCACACAATCGGCCGACTATGCGATCCGGCGCGAAGCCATCGTGGACCGGGCCGCGGAACTGTTCGCCGAACGCGGCTTCCTCGGCGCCTCGATTGCCGATCTCGCGGACGCGCTGAAGACGTCCAAATCGCTGATCTATCACTATTATGCATCGAAGGAAGACATCCTGTTCGATGTCATGCATTCCCACGTGCAGGCGCTGCTGGATCAGGCGGAAGCGATTGCGGCGAAGCCCTTGTCGCCGCAAGAGAAGCTGCGCGCCCTTACCCGCGCATTCATGGAGCTGTATGTCGATGCCGCGCCGCGCCAGCGCGTTCTGCTCAATGAGCTTTCGCGATTGCCGGATGAGCAGCGCAAGATCGTCATCGGCATCCAGCGCCGCCTGATCGAGATCGTGGAGAAAATCATCGCGGAGCTCCGGCCGGAGCTTTCGGGCCGGGCGGCGCTGAAGCGGCCGAGCGCCATGCTCTATTTCGGCATGATCAACTGGATGCACACATGGCTGGATCCGGAAGGCCGCGCGAAGCCGCAGCGGATCGCCGATCTTGCGGTGAGCACATTCCTTGGTGGAATCGAGAAGGCCGAACTGCCCTAGTCCGCGGCCGCATGCGCTGCACCGCCATGGCTGTAAGCCTTGCGCGCGAGCCAGATCACGGCGATCAGGATCACGCTGAGCCAGCCGGAAATCCAGAACAGGTCCAGCGACGACAACAGATAAGCCTGTTGCACTATCGTGCGTGCGAGCACGCCATAAGATTGCAGATCGGTAAGGCCGAAACTGTGCAGATGCGCCACCGCCTGCTGCATCGCCGGATCGAAGAGCGAGGAATGATCCGCCAACCGGCTTTGATGCAACGCCTCGCGGCGATCCCACAAGGTGGTGATGATCGAGGCCGCGAAACCGCCGGCGGTGATGCGCGCGAAGTTGGAGATACCCGATGCGGAGGGAATGCGCTCCGGCGGAATGCCGTCCAGCGAGATGGTGAGCATGGCGACGAAGAAGGTGCTCATCGCCACGCCCTGCACCAGCATGGGCATCACGAAATCCCAGAAGCCGGCATCCTGCGTGTAGCCGGCGCGCATGAAATAGGAGACGGCGAAGGCGGCGAAAGCCACGGTTGCGATCAGCCGCGCGTCCACCTTGGCCATGAATCGCGCGGCGATGGGCGTGAGCACGACCGCGACAGCGCCGCTTGGCGCCGCCACCAACCCCGCCCAGGTCGCGGTGTAACCGACATTGGTCTGCAGCCAGAGCGGCAGCAGCAGCACGTTCGCAAAGAACAGCGCATAGCCCAGGCAGAACGCGATCGTTCCGAACGTGAAATTCCAGAACTTGAACAGGGACAGGTCGACGATCGGATGCTCCTCCGTCAATTCCCAGATGATGAAGGCGAAGAAGCCGACGAGCGCAATGAGCGCTTCAATGGTGATGGAGGTGGACGAGAACCAGTCCGCATCCTTGCCGGTGTCGAGCATGACCTGGAGCGAGCCGACCCAGATCACGAGAAGTCCGAGGCCGATGGTGTCGATGGGAAGCTGGCGCGTGGGCGTCTCGCGGTTGGAGAGATTGGTCCAGCACAGGAATGCCGCGATCAATCCCACCGGCACGTTGATCAGGAAGATCCAGCCCCAATGATAGTTGTCGGAAATGTAACCGCCGAGGATCGGGCCCATGATCGGCGCGACCAGCGTGGTGATGGACCAGATGCCGAGCGCCGTGGCGCGCTTGTCGGGCGGGAAAATCGAAATCAGAAGTGCTTGCGAACCCGGAATCATCGGGCCGGAAACGGCACCCTGCAGAACACGGAACAAGATCAGCGACGGCAGGCTCCAGGCGATGCCGCAAAGAAATGACGCAAGCGTGAAGCCGAGGACCGAGAACACGAAGGTGCGCACCACGCCGTAGCGCTGCATCAGCCATCCGGTCAGCGGCACGGCCACGCCGTTTGCCACCGCGAAACTGGTGATGACCCAGGTGCCCTGATCGGTGGAGGCGCCCAGATTGCCGGCGATGGTCGGCAACGAGACGTTGGCGATGGAGGTATCCAGCACCTGCATGAAGGTGCCGAGCGCCAGAGCGATCGAAGTGATCGCAAGCTGGGCGCCCGCGAGCGGTCTTGATTGAGGCTGGCCAGCGCCGCTCATTGCATCCTCACGCGCCGTTCTG
>DATIVW010000260.1:0-2223 GCA_035465595.1 Rhizomicrobium sp.
CGGTCATTGAATCCGGAGCGGTGAAGATCGAGATCCACCAGCGCTTCAGGCTGGCCGACGCCGCCAAGGCGCATCAGGCGCTGGAATCGCGCAAGACCACCGGCGCAACGATCCTGTTGCCGTGACCTACTCCGCCGCGATGGGCGAAGAATTGTCGCTGCGCAGGTAGATCGAGCGCTTGGGCCGCGCCATCACCCGCTGCACCATCGGCACGAACGCTTCGAGCGGCATGGTGTCATAGTTCGGATCGAAGGCGTTCTGGTCGTGGCGCGCGCAGAACATCGCCGTGCGCTCGAAGTTCGGATGCCCGCGGAACTGATCGCGCATGTTCCGGTCCAAGCCCAGATAGTGGAAGAAGTAATAGCCCTGGAAGATGCCGTGGTGATGGAGCATCCACCAGTTCTCTTCGGACACGAAGGGCCGCAGCACCGTGGCGCCCAGTTCGGCGTGGTTGGATGATGCGAGAATGTCGCCCATGTCGTGCAGCAGCGCGCAGACGACATACTCCTCGTCCATGCCGTCGCGATGCGCCAAGCTCGCCGACTGTAGCGAATGTTCGAGCCGGTCCACCGAGAAGCCGCCGCAATCGCCCTCGAGCATCTTGAGGTGCGAAATCACGCGGTTCGGCAGGTCGCGATTGAAGCCGACCGATGCGGCCGCGATCTTGGCCCAGTCTTCCTGGGTGCCTTCGGCCATCGCCTTGAATTGCGCGCGGTCGCTGGGGTGCTCGGTCATGGCAGGCTCCTCGATTGTCTGGCGCAATTGTCCGCCGGGATGTGCGCGGGGTCAATTGCGCCGGGCCGCACTCTGTGCTGGTTTACGGAGCGACGTTCGGGGGCCTCAAGAGCATGGATAGACGGGAAAAACTGGAAGACGCCTTTGAAAGCGTCCTGTTCGCCAGCCGCTGGCTGATGGCGCCGTTCTATCTGGGCCTGGTGGTGGCGCTTCTGGCGCTCATGGCCGAATTCATCAAGACCATCGTGGAAGTTCTTCCGGGCATCGTGGAAATGAGCGAAGCCTCGGCGGTCGTCTGGGTCCTGACCCTGATCGACCTGTCGCTGGCCGCTAACCTGCTCCTGATGGTGATCTTCTCCGGCTACGAGAACTTCGTCTCGCGCATGTCGGTGAGCGCCGAGCATCCCGACCGGCCGACCTGGATGGGCAAGATCGATTTCTCCAGCATGAAGCTGAAGCTGATTGCGTCCATCGTGGCGATCTCGGCGATCGAGCTCCTGAAAGCCTTCATGTCGATCCGCACTTATAGCGACCGCGACCTGATGTGGCTCGTCGGCATCCACATGACCTTCATCGTCTCGGGCGTGCTGCTCGCGCTGATGGACTGGATCACCGAGCGCGGCGAAGTCCCCGAGACCCGCCGGGTCCGCGAGCCGGGACACGCTGACCACTAGCGAAGCAGGAATTCATCCGCCGAAAGTCGCGCGTTCAGCGACGCCGCGGTTTCGTCCGCGCTCATGGCGCCGGAATCGAATGCGTGCGTCTCCAGCGCGCCGAGACCGGAGAATTGCCGGAAGAGATCGCGCACCGGCTCTTCCGCCTTCAGCCCGTGCGTGCCGCGTGCCTGCACGCGCGCGACGGCGATGTCGGCGCTCGCCGGCCGCAGCACGACATAATGGAGCGGAATGTCTTTCGCCACGGCGGCCGCGCGATAGGGTGCCAGGAACCACGGCCCGACGATACCGTCGATGATGGTGCGATATCCGCCCTCCGCATACGCGCACGCCGCGCCGGCGATCACGCCGGTCACCACCTCGTTCTGTTTCTGCGATTGCGGCAGCCAGGGAAGCACGTAACCGCTCTTGATATAGCGGTCGTAGAAATCGTCGGTGTGCAGGTGCACGGCAGGCGTATCGCTCTGCCGCGCCAGGATATCCGCAACGGTCGATTTTCCCGCGCCGGGCGGTCCGGTCAGGATGATGACCGAACCCGCCATGGCATCAGGTGTTCATGCTGTCAAAGAAATCCGCGTTGTTCTTGGTCGAGCGGAGCTTGTCGAGCAGGAACTCGATCGCGTCCGTCGTGCCCATCGGCGCCAGGATGCGGCGCAGAACATGGGTTTTCGCCAGCGCGCCCTTGTCGAGCAGAAGCTCGTCCTTGCGGGTGCCGGACTTGAGGATGTCGATCGCGGGATAGACGCGCTTGTCCGCAACCTTGCGGTCGAGCACGATTTCGGAGTTACCCGTTCCCTTGAACTCTTCGAAGATC
>DATIVW010000261.1:0-1511 GCA_035465595.1 Rhizomicrobium sp.
ACGCTTTCCGCCGTCTTGAACGGCAGGTTCTGGGCTTCGGCAACCGCGCCATAGGTCAGCGTGCCCTTGTAGACGTTGAGGCCCGCGCGCAGGTGCGGGTCCTTCTTCATGGCCGCTTCGGCGCCGAGTTCGGCGAGCGCGCGGGTGAAAGGCATCGTCGCGTTGTTGAGCGCGAAGGTGGAAGTACGCGCCACGCCGCCCGGCATGTTCGCCACGGCATAGTGCACGACGCCGTCGACCATGTAGGTCGGATCGGCATGCGTGGTGGCGTGAGACGTTTCCGCGCAGCCGCCCTGGTCGATGGCGACATCCACGATCACCGAGCCCTTCTTCATCTGGCTCACCATCTTGCGGGTGATGAGCTTGGGTGCTGCGGCGCCCGGCAGAAGCACGCCGCCGATGACGAGGTCGGCGCCGACGACATGCTCTTCGATGGAGTCGATGGTGGAGAACACGGTGTTGAGCATCGCGCCGAACTGCAGGTCGAGCTCGTTCAGGCGGCGCAGCGAGACGTCGAGAATGGAGACATGCGCCTCAAGCCCCATCGCCATGCGCGCCGCATTGGTGCCGACGACGCCGCCGCCGAGCACGACGACCTTCGCGGCCGGAACGCCGGGCACGCCGCCGAGCAACATGCCCATGCCGCCTTGCGCCTTCTCCAGCGAATGCGCGCCCGCCTGGATCGACATGCGGCCGGCGACTTCGCTCATCGGCGCCAGAAGCGGCAGGCCGCCGAAGCGGTCGGTCACGGTTTCATAGGCGATGCAGATCGTGCCGCTGTCGAGCAGGCCCCTGGTCTGCTCCGGATCGGGCGCCAGATGCAGATAGGTGAAGAGGACCTGACCGGGGCGCAGGCGCTTGATCTCGACCGCCTGCGGCTCCTTCACCTTCACGATCATGTCCGCGCTGGCGAAAACCTCATCGGCGGTCTTCAGGATCTTCGCGCCGACCTTTGTGTACATCTCGTCATGGAGGCTGATGCCTTCGCCGGCATGCGTCTCGACGAACACTTCATGGCCGCGCGCGGTCAGTTCGCGCACCGCGGCGGGCGTCATGCCGACGCGATATTCGTGGTTCTTGATTTCCTTCGGAACGCCGATGCGCATGATATGCCTTTCTCTCGGATCAGGACGACCAGCGGTTCTTCGCCTCCAGCAGGCAGAAGAGCGTGAACGCCACCCAGTCCGCCAATGCTGCCGTCCGCAAAATTTGCGGGTCGATTACCTTATTTGTCGCCGTGAGCAAAGCCACGGAGCCGAAGTAGAGCGAAACCGCCGTGAATGGTGGGAATGCAAGCACGAAAATGGCGAGTCCCAGCCGTTTCAGCGCAACCATTGTTCTCCCCCTCAGGACAACCTGGACAAAATCCCCCGAATTCCATCGATGATTTTCGAAATATCGGATTCCGAAGCGATCAGCGGCGGCGAGAGCGCGATGGTATCGCCGCCCACGCGGATCACGAGGTCTTGTTCGTGGAACGCCAGCTTGATCGCATCCAGCCCGCGGCGGCC
>DATIVW010000262.1:0-9350 GCA_035465595.1 Rhizomicrobium sp.
GTTGAGCGTGTCGATCACCATCGCCGGCGGCTCGTTGTAGCAGGGAACATGGATGGAGACGGCCGGCGCTCCCGCCGGTATCTCGGCGCGCACCGCGCGGCGCTCCACGCGCCACAGGCTCGCCGCCATCTCGATGCCTTCGGTGATGACGATCGTCGCCGCCAGCAGGACAAGCGGCACCATCGCCACCATTACGGCCAGATCCAGCACGCTGATGTATTGCAAGGTCACAGCGTCCAGCAGCGACAACAGGCCTGTGGCCACCAGCGCCACAAGGCCGCCGATCATCAGATAGCCCATCTGGCGCACGCGCGGCATGCGGTTGAGGATCAGAAGGCCCAGCAGCAGCGTCATGAGGGCCGCGAGCCCCGCATAGGTTCGCCACTCGGGGAACGAACGGAACAGGCCGGTGAAGGGGAATTTCGGCTCGCCATGGGCGTCGAACACGCCCCAATAGGCGCCGACCGAACCTTCGAGGTCGTTCTTCCAGGGCTGGTCGTAGCCTTCGATTAGGTAATAGTCATAACCCTTCTCCATCGCCAGCTGCACGAAGGCGCGGTCGAAATAGGCTTCATTGGCCAGCGAAGGTTCCGCCGCCTTGCGCGCGGGCCCTTCGGACGGCCAGCCCACCTCGCCCACGATGATGGGCTTGCCGGGGAACTGGTTGGCGACATCGTCGAACCAGCGTTGCAGGCTCCCGAGCGATCCGGAGATCGGCACGCCTTCCCAATAAGGCAGAAGATGGATGGCGATGATGTCGGCGTTCTGCGCCAGCTCCGGTGCCAGAAGCCATGTCGACCACGGCTCTGCGGTCGTAACCTTGATGCGGTACGGCAGGGCTTCGCGTACGCGCTTGATGTAGGCACTGAGCTGATCGGTGGAGAGATCACCGCGCTCGATTACCTCGTTGCCGACGAACACGCGATCCACGGTGCGCCGGTTCGCGAGCGCCGTCTTGATGCCGAGCGCGATTTGCTTCTCGTTCTCTTCCAAATCGGGGCCGATCCAGATGCCGAGCGACACCGTCATGCCGTAACGGCGCGCGATTTCCGGCACCCGATCCATGCCGTTGTCGACGGTATAGGTACGGATATGGGCCGTGAGCTGGGAGAGCTGCGCGAGGTCGTGGTCGATGCGCTCGGGCGACACGTCCTTTTCGTGGTCGCGCTCCGAGAACATGTGGCTGGGATTGTAGGTGATGCCGCGGACCAGTCCATCCCAGTTGGGCGCGATCACTTCATAGTCGCGGCTGGCCCAGAACAGCAGCGTCGCGCCCAGCACAAGCGTGAGCGCGGCGGCAATCTTCCATGTGCCGCCGGAAACACTGCGGACCCACGTCAGAAACATCAACATCCCACCTTGGTCAGCTGCCGGACTGCAACTTCAAAATCCGCTCGCTATCCCGGCACGTAACATAGCAATGACGGTAACACTGCGGTTCTTTTTGTGACTTAGTTGGCGCCCGGCCCTGCGGAACTGTCATCCTTGTCCGGACGGGACGGTGGCGCGGGGGTCACCTTCACGAGTTCCAGATCGAACACCAGCACCTGGTTGGGCGGAATGGCGCTGCCGGCACCACGCGGGCCATAGGCAAGGCTCGAAGGAATGACGAGCTGCCAATGGTCGCCTTCGCGCATCAACTGCAGCGCCTCGGTCCAGCCTGGGATCAGCTTGTTGACGATGAATTGTGCGGGGAACCCGGGTTCCGTGGCATCGAAGCGCGAACCGTTGATGAGGCTGCCCGAGTAATAGACCGTGACGGAGTCCAGCGCGGTCGGCCGCATGCCGTAACCGCTCTTGATGATGCGGTACTCGATGCCGCTCGGCTCGACAACGACGCCCTTTTGGGCGGCAAAGTTCTTGAGATACGCGGCGTTGGCTTCCGGGCTGAGGGAGGGATCGGCCGCCTGGGCCGCAACGGTGAACAGCGCCAGCGCACCGGCGATCAGTAGTCCGACTCGAAACATCCAGTTCTCCCGTTGAAACGTCGCGGATAGCCCGCGGTCGTGGCGAAACTTTGACCCCGTGCCGATTGCAGACTTGAGTCCCCGCAAGAGCAATACCCCGTAACGGATTGGATTCAAGAGATTTTGGGCTTAACCAAGGGGGATGAGCGAGCCCCCCAGCCCAAGGCCCGTACTCGGCGTCGCGGCCGTGATCTGGAACGACCGGCAGGAAGTGCTGCTGATCCGCCGCACCGCTGAACCGCGCAAAGGCCAATGGAGCCTGCCCGGCGGCAAGGTCGAGTTCGGTGAGACTCTGGAAGAAGCCGTGCGCCGGGAGGTTCGGGAGGAGACCGGTCTCGAAATCGCCCTGCTCGGCCTGGCGGGCATGGCGGAGATCATATCGGACGCCAGCATCGGCGCCGCTGGCCTCCACTACGTGCTGATCGACTATTCGGCGCGGGTCGTTTCTGGCGAAGCAAAAGCCGCCTCCGACGCCGCCGACGCGACCTGGTTCACCCGCGCAGCCATTGCGGATTTGGCCCTATGGGAAGAAACCCGGCGGATGATCGCAAAGAGCGCGCGGGACGTCTGGGGCGACTAGCGCCCGAACATTCTTGCGAAGAGCCCCCGACGCATGGGCTTGCCGAGCGCCGCACCGATGTGCGTCCGGGGTTCGTCTCCGCTTCGCGCCGGCATGATAGCAGCGGGCTGGGCATCGAGGTGCGCCAGCGGCGGGGCGTAGGCGCTCTGCCGCGCGGGCGGCAGGCTCTGGAGCGATTGCGTCAGCGGCGGCAACGCCATGTCCGGCGCGACCTTGAAGCAGACCGGTCCGATGCATTGCGTGGCGAACTGCCTGGCCCAAAGCTCGTCCGGGCTCTCGGCGGTCATGCGGCCGGGCGCGAGCTGAACCGGCCCCTGCCGTTCCTCGATTTGACGCGTCTTCAGCGCACGCACGACGCCTTCGAGGCGATCCGCGCTTTCCATGAACCGGCTGCGTGTCTCTGCCATGTTAGCCTCCGTCCTGCCTGGAGAACCACTGGAAACCATTTTCGCGGCTGATCATCGCCACGTCTATGGCGCCGCCGACAGTTTCCTTCTGCGCCATAATCCTCTTCTTGAAGATGTTGAGACCGACCAGCTCTTTTGCCGTCGCCGCCAGCTCGGTGCGCGATGCGATCTCCAGCACCCGCAGGATGGGATTGATGAAGGTCTGCTGCTGGTAATCTGCGATCATGTTGCGGAAGGCCTCGAGATAGCGCGGCACGAAGCTGCCCTGAAACCGGGCGCGGACTTCATCGCGCTGCGCCGGATCGGCCTGCGGGAATGCCGCGACCACCTGATCCACCAGCCCGCCCATCATCATGCGGAAGCCGCCAAAAAGCCTGCGCTCCAGATTGAAATCGATGCCGCGAATGAAGGCGTTGGTGACTTCGCTGTCGGCAAAGACACGGATTTTCGACTTGGTATCGGTATCGATAGAGTCGGAAGATGCCTCCGCGCGCTTCAGATAACCGCCTACCATCGCCGACGCGAAATAGGTGACGAGATTGGGATAGCGCTCATCTTCGCCGAACCCTGCGAAGACCAGGCCCGTGACATCTTCCAGAAAGAGATCCTTCACAACGGCATACACCGCAATCTCGCGCAGGCGCTGCATGGCGCCCTGCGAAAGCTGGAATTGGCCAAAACCGTAAGCGACAATCTCTTCGATCTGCTGGGCGTATTCGCGCTGCACCGCCACGCCGAAATTGGGCGGGAAGCATGCCAGATCGGCGCGCGGCGAGCCGTCCTCGCGGAACTGATAGTCGCGCCAAACCCGCTCGATCGCCGCTTCCAGTATGGCGATGTCGCTCTGGCGTTCGCCATCGGCATTGTCGCTCATGAATTGCGCAAGATGAAAGACGTAGCGGAACACGGACGCCAGGAGACGGCGGTATTCGTCCCTCTGCTTGGCGCGCGGAAAGAACTCTTCGAGATTGTCCATCATCGCTGTGAAACTCACCGCGTAGTCCCGGACATGGGCAAGCGGCCCGGGCCGGACCTTCTTCTGATAGTGCTCGATGAGCTGTTCCCAGGGATGGCCCATCATGTCGGCGACGCCGAAGAACATGAGCCCGAGTGGGCGACGGTTGATGAGGTTGAACAGCTTGCGATGGTCGTTCCGCACGGCAACCGTGCCGCCGCCGATGAGCGTGACGGCGGAATCCGCTGCGAGCGCCACCGCGCGCTGGTTCATCACCGCGATTTCCGACGTCATCTACCCCTCGCACCCCGGCCATTACCCAAGGCCTTGGGCCGAGAATGTCACAGGCCTGCGGCGTTTGGGAGGCGTGGTGGAAAAGATGGTTACGCCGCGGCACTTGCATCGATTTTCCGGGCGTCTAGCCTGCCCGAAACGCTACTGGGAGAACGTCATGTACAAGCCATTCGATCTTACGGGGAAAGTCGCGCTGGTCACCGGCGGCAATGGGGGCATCGGGCTCGGCATGGCCGAGGCGATGGCCGCTTCCGGCGCCGATATCGTGATCTGGGGCACAAACGAAACCAAGAATGCCGCCGCCGAGAAGAAGCTGAAGGCGTATGGCAAGCGGGTCGTCGCCCGCAAGGTGAACGTCGCCAACGAAAAGGAAGTCGTCGATGGCATGGCCGCGGCGATCAAGGACATGGGCCGCCTCGACTGCGTGGTCGCCAATGCCGGCATCGGCGGCGGTGCGCCGTTGATCGAGATGACGACCGAACTGTTCCACAAGGTTCATGCCGTTAACGAGGACGGCGTGTTCTGGACGTTCCGCGAAGCCGCCAGGCACATGGTCGAGCGTGCCAAGGCTGGCGACGCCAACGGATCGCTGGTCGTCGTCGCCAGCACGGCCGGCATAGAAGGCGCTGCGCGCAACTCGGCCTATGGCGCCTCGAAAGGCGCCGTGATGTCGATGACGCGCGCGCTGGCGGTTGAACTGGCCCGGTATGGCATCCGCGCCAACTCGATCGCACCGGGCTGGATCGCAACCGACATGACCCAAGGCGCCCAGGACAATCCGGTGTTCAACGAGAAGGTCATTCCACGCGTGCCAGCACGGCGCTGGGGGCAGCCGGAGGACTTCGGCGGTATCGCGGTCTACCTGGCGAGCGATGCTTCCAGCTACCACACCGGCGAGACCTTCATCATCGACGGCGGCTATACGAAGTTCTGATTGTCCGTCGCCGGATGACTTCGTCCGTACACAAACAAAAAGGGACGCCCGTTTTCCGGACATCCCTATGATGGCTCTAGTTTAAGGACGAAGAAACAGGCTGGCAAGCCCGGAATTTGCGTAATAGATGAGAGCCCCATTTCGAACCCACAGGGGCATCTCATGACGGCTTGCGGACTGGATTTCGGCACCTCCAACTCGGCGCTTGGCATCTGGCGCGACGGAGCGGCGGCACTCGCGCCCGTCGAAGGCGCGTCTACGCTGATCCCCAGCGCGATCTTCTTCGATTTCGAACGGCACGGGCACGTGGTGTTCGGGCGAGAAGCGATCGACAGCTATATCGCCGAGCACGACGGCCGCCTGATGCGGGCCTTGAAGACGATTCTCGGCTCCCCACTGATCGACGAAGCGACAGCGGTCGGGCGAAGGCGCGTCAAGCTGACCGATGTCGTGGAGATGTTCATCCGTCATCTCAAGGCCAGGGCCGAGGCCTTTGCCGGAGAAGAGATCACACAGGTGGTTCACGGCAGGCCGGTGCGCTTCGTGGACGGCGACGACGCGGCCGACAAACGCGCCGAGAGCGTTTTGAAGGACATTGCCCACCGCGTAGGCTTCCGCGACGTGATTTTCGAATATGAGCCGATCGCGGCGGCATACCACTACGAGGATACCGTCGCGCGCGAGGAACTGGTCCTGATCGCCGATATCGGCGGCGGCACGTCAGATTTTTCTGTCATCCGGATCGGGCCCGATCGGCGAAATCGCATGGATCGCCGCGACGACCTTCTGGCCAATTCGGGCGCGCGCATCGGCGGCACCGATTTCGACACGCGCCTCAGCATCGAGGCAGTCATGCCGTTGCTGGGGCTTGGCACACAGCTCGTCACGAAAGATCTGCCGATGCCCAAGGCGATCTATTACGAGCTGGCCACATGGGCCACGATCAACTTCGCCTACAACCACAAGACCGAGCGCGAAGTGCGTGAATTACTGGCCGTTTCGGTCGAGCCGGTTCGCGTGAACCGGCTGCTGAAAACAATCCGGCGCCATCTCGGCCATCGCATTGCGTTCGCGGTGGAAGACGCCAAGATCGCATTGAGCGAGATGGACATGGCCGATCTGCCCCTCGATTTCCTCGAAACGGGCCTCGACGCCAAAGCGACCCAGCGCGGCTTCGAACGCGCGATTGCGGACAAGATGGACGCACTGACAAGGATGGCTGCGCTCTGCATCAGCAGGGCCGGCATCAGGCCGAATGCGATACAGACGATCTTCTTCACCGGAGGATCGAGCCGCGTGCCGGCGGTTCGCGATGCGATCAAAAAGGCCGCGTCGCAGGCTAACGTTGCGGCAGGCTCAGATTTTCTTTCCGTTGCTCTGGGCCTTACACGCGAGGCACAGCGCCGCTTCGCGTGAGGCTTGCTCTCGCCGTTCGCAAGGGGAATGCTGTTGGAAACAGAACGAGGAACGCCATGACTCTCCGCACGCCCCTTTGTGACATGCTCGGCATTCAATATCCCATCATGCTGGCGGGCATGGGGGGCGTCTCCTATGCCGAACTGGCGGCGGCAGTATCCAACGCCGGCGGGTTCGGCACGCTGGGCATGGCCGGGCGGTCGCACGAAGAGATCAAGACCGAGATCAAGAAGGTTCGCGACCTGACCGACAAACCATTCGGCGTCGATCTCCTTGCCGCGGTTCCGGAATCGCTGGAACGCACCGCGGACATCATCATTGAAGGCGGCGCGGCGGCATTCATCTCGGGCCTTGGCGTGCCGCCACCCCATCTCGTCAAGAAATTCCATGACGCCGGCCTGAAAGTGATGAACGTCAATGGCGCGGTGAAACACGCCAAATCCGCCGAAGCCGGAAAACTGGATGCCGTCATCGCGCAGGGCACCGAGGCCGGAGGCCACACCGGCCGCATCGCCGGCATGGCCCTCATTCCGCAGATCGTGGATGCCGTGAAGATTCCCGTGATCGCCGCGGGCTCCATCGTCGACGGCCGCGGGCTGGCCGCCGCCCTGGCGCTTGGCGCCCAGGGCGTATGGATGGGCACGCGCTTCATCGCTTCGACGGAAGCCCACGCCGGCGGCCTCTACAAGCAGGTGATCGTGGAAGCTGGCGACGAGGACACTGTCATCACCCGTTCCTATTCCGGCAAGCCGATGCGCGTGTTCCACAATGAATGGACAAAGGATTGGGAAAGCCGCCCGCAGGACATCCAGAAGTTTCCGGCACAGGCAATGTTGTCGTCGCAGGCTGGCGTCATGGGCGGGATCGGCGGCCAGATCGAGGGCCTGTCGCGCGAGCGTTCCGCCTTTGCCATGGGGCAAGGCGCCGGCGGCATTCACGAGGTGAAGTCGTCCCGCGAGATCATCCTCGAGATCATGGCGGAGGCCGAAGAGGTCATCGCGCGCATGGCGAAACTGGCGCGGGCCTGACGTCAGAAAAATTTCAGGACGACGTGCCCCAGGACCGCGAGGCCGAACAGCGCAATGGCCACGCCGGACGAGTGATTGATGATGCGCATCACGCGCGCATCTATCTTCGTGTGCAGATGCCCGATAGTTTCCGTCAGGAGAAACCACCACAACGCCGATCCGGCGAACACGCCGGCAACGACGATTCCGGCCTGAAACAGCGTGGGCTGGCCGCCCGCAAGTCCCGTCAAGCCGGCAAACATCGCCGCAAAGCCGAACAGCGTCGCCGGGTTCGTCATCGTCAGCACGAATGTCGAAACGCCGATGCGCATCAGCGATGAAGGTTCGCTCGCGCGTTCCTTCGCCTGCTCCTTCAGTGACGGGTCGGGCAATGTCAGATAGGTGTGCACGCCGAACGACAGCAGCAATATGCCGCCGACGATCTGCAAATAGAGCGAGTAGCCCTCTATCAGGTGGGCAACGGCAGTGACGCCGAAACCGATGACGGCAGCAAACAGGCCGTCGCCGAATGCCGCGCCCAGTCCCGCCATGAATCCGTTCAGGGGGCCGAATGCGAGCGTGCGCCGGATGCAGATGAGATTGACCGGCCCGATCGGCGCAGCCGCAATCAATCCGATCACAACACCGGAGATTATGAGAACCAGCAGGTTCACGCGATCTCGACCACGATGCGGCCGCGCACCTTGCCGGCAAGAATTTCGTTTGCAGCCTGCTTCACATCCGCCAGCTTGATGGTCGAAGTCATCGAGGCCAGCTTCTTCACATCCAGGTCCCGCGCAAGCCGCTCCCACGCCTGCAACCGGCGCTCCCGGCGCATCTGAACCGAATCGATGCCCAGGAGCGAAATGCCGCGCAGGATGAACGGCGCCACGCTGGTTGGAAGGTCCATGCCTTGCGCAAGCCCACACGCGGCAACGGCGCCGCCATATTGCGTCGATGCGATGACGTTGGCGAGCGTTTTGGAACCGACGCTGTCCACCGCGCCCGCCCAGCGCTCCTTGCCCAGCATCCTCGGCTCGCCGGAAAGTTCCGCGCGATCGATGACCTCCGATGCGCCGAGGGACTTCAGATACGCCTCTTCTTCCTTGCGGCCCGTAGATGCGATAACGCGATAGCCCAGCTTGGCGAGGATCGCGATGGCGACGGAGCCGACGCCGCCACTCGCACCCGTGACGATGACCGGTCCCTTGTCCGGCGTGATGCCGGCATCTTCCAGTGCCAGTACGCAAAGCATGGACGTATATCCCGCCGTGCCGATGGCCATCGCCTCCGCCGGCGTGAATTGCTTCGGCAAGGGCACCAGCCACTCGCCCTTCACACGCGCGTATTCGCTGTAGCCGCCGAAGTGCGTTTCGCTGAGGCCGTACCCGTTGAGCAGAACCTTGTCGCCCGGCTTGAAGTTGGGGTTGCTCGAAGTTTCAACAGTGCCCGCCAGATCGATGCCGCCGATCATGGGAAATTTGCGCACCACCGGAGAACGGCCGGTAAGCGCCAGGCCGTCCTTGAAGTTCACCGTGGAGTGCGACACCGCGACGACAACGTCGCCCTCCATGAGGTCATTCAGCCCGAGTTCTGTGAGTTCGGCCTTCTGGCCGGTGTCATCCTTGGTGATCAGGAAGGCCCGGAAACGGTCTTTCATGCGGGAGCGCTCGCAAAATCAGGTGGGTGGACGGCAAAGCACAGGAATTTACCCTGTCCGTCAAGGAAAAGCGGCGGTCAGGCCTGCGCGAGGGTTTCCGTGAAGCGCAGAGGGGCGCCCTGCGACGGCA
>DATIVW010000263.1:0-3053 GCA_035465595.1 Rhizomicrobium sp.
AACACCTTCCGCACGGAAGAGGAAACGCAGACGCTGCACCGCTGCAGCGAGGCGCTTTCCAGCTACATGCGCGGCCTGATGGCGGAGCGGCGACGCAAGCCCGGCGATGACCTGGTGAGCGACATGGTGGCGCTGCAGGCCGAAGGGCTGGCGCTGACCGATGGCGAGATTTGCCTAAACCTTCAGGGCCTGCTGGTCGGCGGCAATCTCACCACCACCGATCTCATTGGCAATGCGATCTGGCTGCTGCTCACCCATCCGGACCAGCTTGCGAAGCTGAAGGCCGATCCGTCGCTGATCAACGGCACGATCGAGGAAGTGCTGCGCTATGAATCGCCCGTCGACATCACCAGCCGCATCGCGCCGCGCGAGATGAACATCCGCGGCTGCCCGGTCCATCCGCACCAGTCGATGGTGATGAGCCTGCGCGGCGCCAACCGCGACGCCGAGGCGTTTCCCGATCCGCACAAGTTCGACATCACCCGCAAGGACGCGCCGCACGTTTCATTCGGCGGCGGCATGCATCTGTGCATCGGCGCGCCGCTGGCGCGCATGGAAGCGGCGCAGGCGATCCTCTCCTTCTTCGAGCGCTTCCCGAGTGTGCGGCTTGCCCATCCGGAGAAGAAGCCGGAATGGCGCAACCTGCCCTTCTTCCGCGGCCTGAAGCAATTGCCGGTCGCCATCTAGAATCCCTCCGGACCGCGCCTTCACGGCCGCGCCGCGCTCAAGGGCACCGTGCCCGGCATCGTGGGCGCGCTCATCATCACGCTGGGCATGTGGATGAAGGCGCGGCTGGAGGAAGGCTGGCTGCGGCAGGAGCTGGGCGCGGACGCCTACGATTCCTATCGCCGCCGCGTGCCGATGCTGTTGCCGTTCGGGCCAAAAGGCGCTTAACGGCCGATAACCACGACTGCATCTTAAGCGGCTGCTAACCGCCGCGGCGCATCGTTCGTCCTCAGGATCGGAGCCGCCCATGCCAGCAGCACCGCAGACATTCGGCCGCCGCGCGCCCATCGCGCCGGCCGCCGCAGCACCAGCCGCCGCAGCACCAGCCGCGAAAGCACCCGCCGCGAAAGTACCCGAGCGACGGGAGGCTATCGTCGCGCCCGACCCCGAGCTGTCGCCCGAGATCGCGCTGGAGCAGGAACTTCGCGAATGGCGGCGGCAGCGAAGCTTCCAGATTCCGTGGCGGCCGGTGTCGTGGATGGCCTCGCTGTCCTTCGGCATCGCATCGCTCGTGCTGCCGGACAGCGTGAACGACAGCGTCGACTGGCTGCTCTATGCGCTGATGGCGGCAAGCTTCTGCGCCGGATTCATAAAGCGCCGCGAGGCCAAAAACGTTCAATCGCCGCTTTAGAGCGCGTTGAACGCACCGCTCTTCTTGTCCAGCAGTTCCAGCTTGCCGTCGGCAATGCCGAAGCGCGCGCCGTTGAGCTCCAGCGTCCCGGCGTTCACGCGCTCGGCGACGAAGGGAAACTCCATCAGCCGTTCCAGCGACAGGCGAACGCCGTCCTGTTCCAGGAGCGTGTGCGCGTCGTGCCGCCCCCCGGGCAGGCGATCCACGGCAGGCTGCAGCAGGTCGACCCAGCTGCGCAGGAAGGGCACGCCCTCCGCGATGGAATTGTCCAGCGCCGCCGCCACGCCGCCGCACTGCGCATGGCCCATGACGAGGATGTTGCGCACATTGAGATTGAGCACCGCGAACGCGATCGCTGCGCTGGTGCCGTGGTGGCTGGAGTCGGTTTCGTAAGGCGGCACGATGGCGGCGACGTTGCGGATGACGAACATGCTGCCGGGACTGGCGTTGAAGATCGTCGCCGGGTCCGAGCGGCTGTCGCTGCAGGTGATGACGAGGGTCTGCGGCTTCTGCCCATTTTTGGCCAGATCCAGATAACGCTGCCGCTCGGCGGGCCAGCGCCCGTTGCGAAAAGCGCGATAGCCCTCGATAAGTTCCTGCATCGGATTGTCCGGCAAGGCATGCTCCGTTCTGTCTGCGTTTGACGGGCGATCTATGCCCAAAATCGGATTTATAATCCAGCGGCCATGCGGAGCCGGCGCGAGGAGCCGCGCGTTGTTCCGGCAAGGAGGACGAAGATGGATTTCGACCTCGACCGTTTTCTCATCGCCCAGGAACCCGTCTACGAGCGCGTGACGAAGGAATTGCGCAACGGGCGCAAGCATTCGCACTGGATGTGGTTCGTGTTTCCGCAGATCGCGGGCCTGGGCCACAGCGAGATGGCGCGGCGTTACGCGATTCCGTCGCTGGACGATGCGCGCCGCTATCTGGCGGACACGGTGCTCGGCCACCGGCTGCGCGAATGCACCGCACTGGTTCTGGAGACGAAGGCCGAAACCGCCCGGGAGATTTTCGGCCATCCCGACGACCTGAAGTTCCATTCCTGCATGACGCTGTTCGAGGCTGCTGCGCCCGAGGACACCGAGATCGAATTCCGCCAGGCCCTAGACCGCTTCTTCGCCGGCAAGAAGGATTCGCTTACCGTCGCGAAGCTGGAAGAGCAGCGCGAAGAGCGACCCTAGCCTTCATGAAATCAAGCGGCCATCTGCGATCGAGACAGGCGGGATCTCGAACGAAGCTCCGCGCCTTTCTATCTCCGCACTTGCATGAGGGAATTGCGAAACTTGCAATGAGCTTCACGCGGATCGCCCGGCGACCGGTAAGCCCTTCTATCTGGTGAGAAATTTCTGCGCGGTTGGAACCGTTGCAGGTCGCCGTCATTATCTTCTCCAGGGTCCGCATACCGCGTGCCTTTTCGTCCGGCGTGCTTATGTAAGGGCCCAATGTCTCTTCAGAACACATCCACGCCCGCGCCTTCGCTGCATCAGCGCTTTCGCGATATCCGCGCATTGAGTGCGGCCATTGCCGCGCCGCTGTCAGCGGAAGACCAGAACGTACAGTCGATGCCGGATGCCAGCCCGATCAAATGGCACCTGGCGCACACCACATGGTTCTTCGAAAAGATGATCCTCGCGCGCGAGCCGGGTTATGAGCCGTTCGACGCGCGCTTCGATGCGATCTTCAATTCCTATTACCT
>DATIVW010000264.1:0-5790 GCA_035465595.1 Rhizomicrobium sp.
TCCCAGTCCGCCGACATCGCCTCGAGGCCGAACGAGAACTGGTTGAACGTGTGATTGTTCGGGGTCTGCGTGCTGTCGAAGCCCGCGAAGCCGCCGAGGATCCACTCGTCGTCCAGCTTCGTGCGATAGCCCAGTCCAAGATTGAAATCGCCATTGCTGTGGCGCACGCCCGTGTCGGCGCCGAAGCGCACGAACGCCAGCGAATCCAGATCCTGCCAGAACGGCACGAACGCGTTGGCGCGGCCGATCGCAAACCCGCTTCCGGCGCCGCCGCTGATGTCGACATAGGGGAGCCATTTGGGCGGATCGATCGGCGTCATCGCCTGCGCGGGCGTTGCCGCGGGTGCCGCGACGGGAGCCGGAGCGGGCGCAGCTGATGCATCGGCGGCGGGTGGCGGCGCGGCATCGGCGGCGAACGCTGCCGTGCTCAGCGCGGCCGCGGTCATTCCCGCTGCGCCGGCCAGAAGTTTCGATTTCAGCTGCAAGCGCTGGCCATCGGCATCGCGCACGCGGTCCCCCCACAGAAAAAGGAGCCGCCGTCAGCCGACGGCGCTCCCACCCACTCAGTCTTGTAAATCTTTCATCAACCTCTGGAATTCGCAATATCTCCCAGGCCCCGGGTGGCCTTCCGGCGCGGTGGCGATAGGGGTTTGGGTATCGCTGTGGCGCGGGGGAGACAGTCCCTATTCGCCCGCTTCGGCCCGGCGCATGGCGCCCGTCGCCGCGCGCAGCCCGACGAGCGGAACACGCACCGCCAGCCTTTTGCCATTCGGGCCGGGAGGCAAGAGAAGCTCGGTGCCGCGCTGGGCGAAAAGCATCGCTTCCTGGTTGGGTGTAAGCGAACCGGCGGCGAGGCAGCTTTGCTTGTCGCAAGCGGACACGGGCAGATTCAGAACCTTCTGGCCAAGGCGGAAGCTGACGAGGTCGCCCTTCTTGGCCCGCGGCGGTATGCGGACAAGTGCGGCAAGCCTCTGGTTATGGCCCAGCAACCGGAAATTCAGCAGAAGAATGATCCGCTTTGGATTTGCCTTTGGACGGAACGCCATGAATGTGCGGCACCGTCCCAATGCGCTCATGTCGTTCATCGCCGGCGCGGCCCGCTTGCCGGGAGCAAACGAAAACGGAAGCGGGACCGACTTTGCCCGCGCGGGGCCGCACGCCAGGATCCATGGTCCAATCCGCCGCGCGCCCTTAAAGCCCGGTTCGATTTTGGCGGCGACCTGCGCCGGATTGAGCTGCAGTTCCTGATGCGGAAAGAACTGTGGAAGGGCGAAAAGACCGGCCAAAAACAGCAACGCAAGCGCCAGCCCGACAATCGTATTGCGCATGAAAACCCCAGCGAATTGGACCGTTGCCGATTAACCCGCCCACCCCGGTCTTACAAGCACGCTACTTTGGCGGCGGCGGAAGAACGCGCGGGCCCAAGCGGGACATCACGTCATGGGCATCCAGGGAACGCGGTTCGGATTTGGCCTGCTCGGCGGTCAGCATGACGATCTCGGCATAAGCCTCGTAGCGCGTGACGGGCTGCGACCGGACATCCACGTTGTCGAAAGCCCAGTTGTGCCAATACCAGCCGAAAGGCCGATAGCCCGGCCCGTAAGGAAACGTGTCGAAGGTCGAAAGATAGGTGGTCTTGGCCTTGGTATCGCGCGTGTCGAACTCGAACGCGGCATAGCCGGAATCGATCGTCACTTGGGCGGCGCGATAGAGCAGGTAATCCTCGACAGCCGTGCGCGGCGTGACCGCATTGCCGGAGAACGTGACGCGATACCGGTTCTGCGCGAGGCGCTCATCGGTGTAGCCGGTCGTGCCTCCTTCCATGCGGGGCCCATAGGGCGTCGGCGTGGTGCAGGCGGCAAGGCTGGACATGAGAATCAGTCCGCCGAAGAGCAGCCAAGTCTTTGATTTCAAAAAATTAAAATTCCTCATACGCCATCCCCGAGTCTGACTGCCCTGCCCTTCCATCATAGCCGTTGTGCAAACGCGCCGGTTGTTAAATCGATGATGGAAACTTATAACTGACTAGTCAGTTATTTATTTACTGGACCGATGGACAACAGTTCTCCCCGTTGGCGCCGCCGCAAGCAGGCCCGGCCGCAGGAAATTCTCGACGCCGCCCTCGCCTGCTTCGCGGCAAAGGGCTTCGCCGCCGCGCGCATGGACGACATCGCCGAACGGGCGGGCGTGACCAAGGGCACGATCTATCTGTACTTCGAGAACAAGGAAGCGGTGTTCAAGGCGCTGGTTCGCGAATCCATCGGTGCACAGATCGCGAGCGTCGCGGAAAACATCCGCGCCTATGAAGGCCCCTCGCGCGACCTGCTGCGTTTCATCCTGACCAGCATGGCGGAATTCGCGCACAACAGCGACCGCATCGTTCTGCCGAAAATATTGCTGGCCGATGCCGGCAATTTTCCGGAACTGGTGCGGTTCTACCGCGAGGAGGTCATCGACAAGGGACTGGCGGCAATGAGCGGCGTGATCGCACGCGGCATTGCGCGCGGGGAATTCCGTGCCGTGGATCCGCAACACGCCGCGCGGCTCTGCATCGCGCCGATTCTGCTCGCGATGTTCTGGCGTACGACCTTCGCGCAATTCGATATCGAGCCATACGACTATTCCGCATTGCTCGACACCCATCTTGATACCCTGCTGCGCGGGCTCGCGCCGGACGGAGGCGCATCATGAAACGTTTTTCGGCCCTGCTTCTTCTGCTGCTTCTGGCGGGCTGCGGAAAAACCGATGAAGGCGCATGGCTCGGCTACGGCGAAGGCGACAACGCCTTCATCTCCGCGCCGCAGCCCGGCTGGGTTTCGTCGCTGCATGTCGAGCGCGGCACATATGTCCACCGCGGCGATCTTCTGTTCACGCTGGACGACACCGCCCAGATCGCCGCGCGCGACCAGGCCATCGCCACGCTCGAGACCGTGAAGGCATCGCTTGCGCAGGAACAGGCCAATCTCGCCTATGCCAAGCGTCAACTGGAACGGCAAAGCGGCCTTGCGCGCGCCAATGCGGGCACGCCGACCAATCTGGATCTGGCGAAATCCAACTACGAGCAATCCGCCGCCCGCATCGCGCAACTGCAATCGCAGATCGCGCAAATGAACGCCTCGCTTGCCGGCGCGACCTATTCGCTGACGCAGCGCAACGTGGTGGCGCAGACCGAAGGGCGGGTGGAAGACATCTATTTCCGCCCCGGCGAATACGTCCCGTCGTCCACGCCGGTCGTCTCGATCCTGCCGCCGAAGGACATCTATGTCCGATTCTTCGTGCCGGAGACCGAGCTCGCCAAGGCGCATCTGGGCGGAAAGGTCCGCATCACCTGCGACGGCTGCAAGCCGCTCGATGCCACCATCACCTTCATCGCGCAGCAGGAAGAATTCACCCCGCCCGTCATCTTCAGCATCGGCGTGCGCGAGAAGCTCGTCTTCAAGATGGAAGCGCGCGCCCCCGGCGGGTTGAAGCTCAATCCCGGTCAGCCCGTTCAGGTGCGGCCGCTCTGATGGCATCCGATCTTGCCATCGATGTTCACGGACTGACCAAGCGCTTCGGCAAGAAGACTGCCGTCGATCATGTGGACATCGCCGTTCCGGCCGGCGAAGTGTGGGGCTTCCTTGGACCCAACGGATCGGGAAAGACCACCACGATCCGCATGCTTTGCGGCCTGCTGCATCCGGACGACGGCAACGGCACCTGCCTTGGGCTCGATGTGCTCACGCAGTCCGAAGCGATCAAGCGCCAGGTCGGCTACATGACGCAGCGCTTCAGCTTCTGGGAGGATCTTTCGATCCGCGAGAACCTGGAATTCGTGGCGCGGGTCTACGAACTGCCCGATCGCAAGACCAGGGTGGACCACACGCTGAAGCGGCTTGGCCTGGTCAAGCGCCAGAACCAGCTGGCGGGCGAACTTTCCGGCGGCTGGAAGCAGCGCATGGCGCTGGCCTCCTGCATGCTGCACGACCCCAAGCTTCTTCTGCTCGACGAGCCGACGGCCGGCGTCGATCCGAAAGCGCGGCGCGATTTCTGGGAAGAGATCCATGCACTCAGCGAGGAAGGTCTCACGGTTCTTGTCTCCACGCACTACATGGACGAAGCCGAACGGTGCGACCGCATCGTCTATATTCTCAACGGCAAGCTCATCGCGCGCGGTTCGGTCGACGAGGTGATTGCACAATCGGGTCTTGTCACCTTTGTCCTGGAGGGGCGCGACGTGCGCCGCCTGCTTCAGCATCTGCAAGGCCAGCCGGGCGTCGACTATGCGGGATTCTTCGGCGCGGCCCTGCATGTGAGCGGCCGCGACCGTGCATCGCTCGAGCGCGCGATCGCGCCTTACCGCAACCAGGCGGGAATCTCCGTCAGTGAGACCAAGCCCAATCTGGAAGATGTGTTCATCCATCTGCAGGAGGAGGCGAAATGAACCGCGCCTTCTCATTCGCACGCGTCTACGCGATCCTGCTCAAGGAATTCCTGCAGATGCGGCGCGACCAGATCACGCTGGGCATGATCATCGGCGTGCCACTGATGCAGCTCTTCCTGTTCGGGTTCGCGATCAACTACAATCCCAAGGCGCTGCCGACGGTGATCTCGGTTGACGATCCGGGTGTGTTCGCGCGGTCGGTCGTGGCGGCGCTGGAGAATTCGAGTTACTTCAACATCGTCGCCGAAACCAACTCCCCGAAAAAGGCGCGCAGGCTTCTGCAGGAAGGAAAGGTCCTTTTCGCTGTCGAGATCCCCGCCAACTTCACGCGCGACATCGTGCGCGGCGCGACACCCGATCTTCTCATCGAGGTCGATGCAACCGACACCGCGGCAGGCTCCTACGCGATCGGCGCGCTCAACGGCATCGCATCGAGCGCCCTGCGCGATGATCTGAAGGGACCGCTTGCCAGGCGCGCGCAGGGGCCGCCACCGTTCAATGCGGTCACGCATCTTCTCTACAATCCGGAATCGGTGACCCAGTACAGCATCATCCCGGGATTGCTGGCGGTGATCCTCACCATGACGATGGTGCTCATGACCTGCCTCGCGCTGACCCGCGAGCGCGAGAGGGGAACCTACGAGAACCTGCTCGCCATGCCGGCGACACCGGTGGAGATCATGATGGGCAAGATCGCGCCCAACATCGTCATCGGCGGCATCCAGAGCGCCATCATCCTGCTGGTCGCCAAGTTCGTCTTCTTCGTGCCGATGATCGGTTCCCTGCCGCTGCTTTCGGTGGCGCTGGCCATCTACATCACCGCCAACCTTGCAGTGGGCTACACGTTCTCCACGCTCGCGGAGAACCAGCTCCAGGCCATGCAGATGACCATGTTCTTCCTGCTGCCGGCCATTCTGCTGTCGGGATTTGCCTTCCCCTTCGACGGCATGCCGGAATGGGCGCAATGGATCGGCGAGGTGCTGCCGGCGACGCATTTCCTGAGGATCGTTCGGGGCATCCTGCTGAAAGACAACGGCTTCCCGGAGATCTGGCCGGACCTTTGGCCGCTTATTCTCTTTACGTTCGTGGTTGCGGGGATTGCCCTTGCCCGGTTCCGGCGCACATTGGACTGAAAAAGGCCGTTTTGCCGCCGGGTCTTGCGAAAGATTTGGTCCCAAAGCACATTCAGTCTCGTTATAAGCCGTGCCGTCCGTGGACATTGTTCGCGGATCAGAACCGGGCGCTGCGCCAGCCGACAGGGCGCGCCGACTTCGGCAATCAAAGAGTGGGGTCGCGCGCATCGCATGTCCGGTTTGTCCTTGATGCTGCAGTTCACGCTGGCGCTGGTCCTGATCACGCTGGCTGTC
>DATIVW010000265.1:0-7772 GCA_035465595.1 Rhizomicrobium sp.
TCTACAAGGGCAAGATCATCTGGCAGGGCCCGACGAAGGACATCGACACGTCCGGCAACGAATATGTCGACCAGTTCATCCACGGCCGCGCCGAAGGCCCGATCAAGATGGAAGTGCGGGGTTGAACAAGCGCGATGCTAACGGGCGAAACAATGCTGCAGCCCATAATGCAAGCGTGTCCGTCTTTCGACTGGCAGAACTATTCGCAAGGGAGTGATGGTTCGGAGCTTAATATCATTCTCGCTGATCTTGGGTCTCATATTTCGAGAATGCTGGATAGGAATGAACCCTGTCGCGACGTTTTCGACGTGATCGAACGGTGGTTTGCAGAAGGCGATAAATTTGTCCGCCAGACAGCCGAAATCGGGCTGATGGAGCGCATCAAGCACGCCAAAGGTCCGAAGAGTTCAAGCTGGAAACTATTTCGCACTCAATTGGGTCCGCTATCGCGTGCCGTCTGGGACAGAACCTAAGCCGTCCAATCTTGACTATCGTGCTACAATAGAATCATGGCTCGCTCTAACGCCTCATACTCCTGCCAGTCCTGCGGGAACATCACGTCCAAATGGGCCGGCAAGTGCGATGCTTGCGGCGGCTGGAACACGATCACCGAAGAAGGCGCAGCGCCGCCACTTGGCAATAACGCGGGGCCACGCAAGCGCGGGCGCAAGATCGCGCTGGAAGATCTGAAGACCGTCGACAAGGAACCGCCACGCCGCATCACCGGCACGGCGGAGTTCGATCGCGTCGCGGGCGGCGGGTTGGTGCCGGGTTCGGCGCTGCTCATTGGCGGCGATCCCGGCGTCGGCAAATCCACGCTCATTCTTCAGGCGCTGGCATCCTATGCAAACAATGGCGGTACGGCTGTCTATATCTCCGGCGAAGAAGCCATGGCGCAGGTGCGCCTTCGCGCTTCGCGCATGGGATTGTCCGAAGCGAAAGTCGCGCTCGGCGCGGCCACGAATGTCGAAGACATCCTGACCACTCTGGAGCAGCAACCGCCACCCGGCATCATCGCCATCGACTCCATCCAAACGATCTGGACCTCTGCGCTGGAAGCCGCGCCCGGCACCATCGCGCAGGTGCGTACCGCGTCGTTCGATCTGGTGCGTTATGCCAAAGCCAGCGGCGCGGCGCTGCTGCTGGTGGGTCACGTCACCAAGGACGGGCAGATCGCCGGCCCCAAGGCGGTCGAGCATCTCGTCGATGCCGTCCTCTATTTCGAAGGCGAGCGCGGTCATCACTTCCGCATCCTGCGCGCGGTGAAGAACCGCTTCGGCGCCACCGACGAGATCGGCGTGTTCGAAATGACAGGCGCGGGCCTCGCGCAGGTCGCCAATCCGTCTGCGCTTTTCCTCGGTGATCGCCACAGCAATGCGCCGGGCAATGCGGTGTTCGCCGGCATGGAAGGCACGCGGCCGCTCCTGGTGGAAATCCAGGCGCTAGTGGCCGCGCCGGCTTACGGCACGCCGCGCCGCGCCGTGGTCGGCTGGGAATCGAGCCGCCTCGCCATGATTCTCGCGGTGCTGGATGCGCGCGGCGGCCTCGGCATGGGCGGGCATGATGTTTATCTCAATGTTGCGGGCGGCCTGAAAGTCGGCGAACCGGCAGCCGACCTCGCAGCGGCAGCCGCTCTCATCTCCTCCTTCACGGGGCGCGCTTTGCCCAAGGACACGGTCTATTTCGGCGAAATCAGCCTTTCCGGCGACGTGCGTCCCGGTCCGCAGGCCGAGCTCCGGCTGAAAGAGGCGGCAAAGCTGGGCTTTACCCGGGCCGTCGTCCCCACCGGCACCAAGGCGGAAGGCGTGGGATTGTCGCTACACCCGATCGGCGATGTGGCCGAACTTGCGCAATTCACGGGTGCGGCGCGCGGTGCCGGGCCGGTAGCCGTGGTAAAATAGAATCGATGGCAGCACTCAGTTTCCATTGGATCGACTTTCTGGTGGTCGTCATCGTCGGAGCGTCGGCGGTGTTCGCGGTTTATCGCGGCTTCGTCGCCGAGACGCTTTCCATCTTCGCCTGGGCGGCGGCAGCTTTCGCCACGCTCTACTTCGCGCCAGCCGCCGCTCCGCTTCTGAGCGGTTCGATGTCGCCGGTGGCGGCGCAGATTGTTGCCTATGTGGCCGTGTTCCTGGTGGTGCTCATACCGCTGTCCTTCATGAGCGCGCGCGTGGCCGAGAATGTTCAAAGCTCGTCCGTGGGGCCGCTGGATCGCTCGCTGGGCGCGGTGTTCGGCCTCGTCCGAGGCCTCATCCTGATTGCGATGGCCTATATCCTGTTCACGCTGATCGTGCCGGTGAAGAAACAGCCGGAATGGATCGCCAAAGCCTGGACCCTGCCTCTCATACAGGATACGGGCGACGTGCTGCTCTCGCTGGTCCCGGAGCGTGATTCTCATGCTTATGCCATTCGCCAGCCGGACTACGTCCCGCAATCGCACAATGCCCGCACCAGCAGGTCGGAAATGCCGCGTCCCCGCGCAAAACCCGCCGCAAAAGAAGCGTCCAAAAGCCACAACAGACCCGCGAAAAAGAGTTATGGCGCCAGCGAACGTCAGGGGCTAGACAGGCTCATTCAATCGACCAGCGGCGGCGGGAAGAAGCCATGAACGGCACGACCTCTCCCTTCGACGACGACAAGCTGCACGAAGAGTGCGGTGTGTTCGGCGTTTTCGGGCATCCCGATGCGGGCGCGTTGACCGTCCTTGGTCTGCATGCGCTCCAGCATCGCGGCCAGGAGGCCGCCGGTATCGTCACCTATGACGGCACCCAGTTCACCGCGGAGCGCCATCCGGGCCTGGTCGGCGATATCTTCGGCAAGAACAGCCCGCATGCGGAAAAGCTGCGCGGCGGCAACGCCGTCGGCCATGTGCGCTATTCCACCACCGGCGGATCGATGGCGCGGAATATCCAGCCGATGTTCGCCGACCTGGCGGGCGGCGGCATCGCCATCGGCCATAACGGCAATCTTACCAACGCCCGCACACTGCGCTCCGAGCTGGTGCGCGAGGGTGCGATCTTCCAGTCCACTTCGGACACCGAGACCATCGTCCACCTGGTCGCGCGCAGCTCCTACGGCCCCATCGTTGACCGGCTGATCGATGCGCTGAAGCAGGTGGAAGGCGCCTATTCGCTGGTCGCGCTGACGTCCAAGAAGCTGATCGGCGTGCGCGATCCCTGGGGGGTGCGTCCGCTGGTGCTGGGCGAGCTCAACGGCGCGCCGATCATGACGTCCGAAACCTGCGCGCTCGACATCATCGGCGCGACCTTCGTGCGCGACGTGAAGCCGGGCGAGATGCTGGTCATCGACAAGGACGGCATCAAGTCCTACTTCCCCTTCGCGCCGCAGCCCGAGCGCTTCTGCATCTTCGAATATGTCTATTTCGCGCGTCCGGACTCCACCGTGGAAGGCCGCAATGTTTACGACGCGCGCAAGCAGATCGGCGCGGAGCTGGCCAAGGAGGCGCCCGCGATAGCCGACATGGTGATCCCGGTGCCGGACTCCGGCGTGCCCGCCGCGCTCGGTTTCGCGTCCGAATCCGGATTGCCGTTCGAGCTTGGCATCATCCGCAATCACTATGTCGGCCGCACCTTCATCGAGCCGACCGACTCCGTGCGTCACATGGGCGTGCGCCTGAAGCACAATCCCAATCGTGCCAAGCTGCGGGGCAAGCGGGTCATCCTGGTGGATGACTCCATCGTGCGCGGCACGACCTCCAAGAAGATCGTGCAGATGGTGCGCGACGCCGGCGCGACGGAAGTCCATTTCCGCATCGCCAGCCCGCCGACGACCGACTCCTGCTTCTACGGCGTCGATACGCCGAACAAGGAAGACCTTCTGGCGCATCGCATGAACGTCGAAGAGATGCGCGAATACATCAACGCCGACAGCCTGGCCTTCGTGTCGATAGACGGACTCTATCGCGCGATGGGCGAGCAGAAGCGCAATGCGCAGAAGCCGCAATTCTGCGATGCCTGCTTCTCGGGCAACTACCCCATCGAGCTCACGGACGTGACCGGCGGGCGCAAGGACGGACAGCTTTCGCTGCTGGCCGAAGTCGCGTGACTCAACGCATCGTCCTTGTGACCGGCGCTTCGCGCGGGATCGGCCGCGCTGCCGCGCGCGCCATCGCCAGGACAGGCGCGCATGTGATCGCGGTGGCACGCACGGTGGGCGGCCTCGAAGATCTCGACGACGAGATCAAGCAGGATGGCGGCGAAGGCGCGACGCTGGTGCCGATGGACCTGCGCAATTTCGACGGCATCGACCAGCTTGGCGCATCCATCCACGAACGCTGGGGCAGGCTGGATGGCCTGTTTGGAAACGCGGGTGCGCTCGGCGAGCTCAGTCCGCTCACGCATCTTGCGCCCAAGATGTGGCAGGAAGCGCTCGACCTCAACGTCACGGCGAACTGGCGGCTCATCCGTTCACTCGATCCGCTGCTGCGCAAGTCGGAAGCGGGCAGGGCGCTCTTCGTCACCACGGGCGCGGCGCGCAAGCACACGCCGTTCTGGGGTTCCTACGCCGTCACCAAGGCCGCGCTGGAATCGCTCGTGCTCACCTATGCGGCGGAGTGCGAAGGCACGAACATCAAGGTCAATCTGTTCAGTCCCGGTCCGCTGCGCACCAGGATGCGCGCCCGCGCCATGCCCGGCGAAGACCCGCAATCCCTGCAGCCGCCCGAAGTGGTGACGCCGCTGATCGTGGAGATGCTGTCGCCGTCTTACGCGAAGAACGGCACGCTCATTGATTATCGGCAAACGGGTTCTTCGACGTCCTGAGCGCAAAGCGCATGGGAATGCCCTTCAGGTCGAACGCTTCCCGCAGCTCATTCGTCAGATAGCGCAGGTAGTGTTCCGGCAGCGCTTCCAGCTGGTTGCCGAACAGCGCGAAGGTCGGCGGCCGGGCCTTGACCTGCGTCATGTAGCGGACGCGCACGCGGCGGCCGCTGATGGCCGGCGGCGGATGGCGCTGCAGCGCGTCTTCCAGGAACTTGTTCAACTGCGAAGTGCTGACGCGCAAGTTCCAGGCGCGATCCGCTTCCTCGATGGCCGGAAGCAGGCGGTCCACGCCTTCGCCCGTGCGGGCAGAGACCGCGATGAGCGGCGCGCCCCAGACCTGCGGCAGCAGCCGGTCCAGCTTCTCGCGCAGTTCCGAGATCTTGCCGCCGCGATGCTCGACCAGGTCCCACTTGTTGACGGCGAAGACGATGGCGCGGCCTTCGCGCGCGATCAGGTCGGCGATGGTGAGGTCCTGCTTCTCGAACGGCATGGTCGCATCGATCATCACGACCACGCATTCGGCGAAGCGGATGGCCTCAAGCGTGGAGTCGACGGACATCTCCTCCAGCGTGTGGCCCGCGACGCGCGCCTTTTTGCGCAGGCCCGCGGTGTCGTGCAGGAGGATGTCGCGGCCGCCGGCTTTCCATTTGGCGATCACCGCATCGCGCGTCGTTCCGGCCTCGGGGCTGGTCAGCGCGCGTTCTTCGCCCAGCAGCCGGTTGAACAGGCTCGACTTGCCGACGTTCGGACGTCCGACGATGGCAAGCTTGAGCGGGCCTTTTTCCTCGTCTTCTTCCGGAGCGGCCGCTTCCGGTTCGCCCTTCGCATGCTCCAGAAGCGCATCGATCAGTTCGCCGATGCCCAGCGCATGTTCGGCGGAAACCGCGATCGGTTCGCCGAATCCCAGTGCATATGCTTCGGCTTCATTCGGCCTCTCGCGCGCTTCGCTCTTGTTGGAGGCGAGCACCACGGGCTTTCCCGCGCGCCGCAACGCCGCCGCAATGATCTCGTCTCCGGCGGTCACGCCCGCGCGAACATCGATCACGAACAGGCAGACGTCGGCATCGGCGATTGCGGTGCGCGTCTGTTCCGTCATGCGCTGGCTCAGGCTTCCGGCTTCGCCCTCTTCGAACCCTGCGGTGTCGATGAGGCGGACCGGCACGCCGCCAAGCTCGACGCGCGCTTCCTGCCGGTCACGCGTGACGCCGGGCGTGTCATGGACGATGGCGAGCTTCTTGCCGGCTAGCCGGTTGAAGAGCGTGGACTTGCCCACATTGGGCCGTCCGACGATGGCAATCGTAAGCGGCATCGCATGGTCGCCTTACCGCATCGCCACGAGTTGCGCGTTGTTCGTGAGCAGGTAGAGCGTATCATTCGCCACGACCGGCGCGATATAGGCGCCGTCCGGAATCTCCACCCGGCCCGTCAATTCGCCTGTGTAGGGCGAGATCGATTCCGCATAGCTGTTCGACGACACGACGATGAGGCGATCGGAGACGAGCACAGGCCCTGCCCAGACGATGGGATCGTCGCGGCTGTCCGGGTCTTCCCAGCGCGGAAGCTGGTGTTTCCACTTCACCTTGCCGTCCTTGCGCGAAAGGCACAGAAGCTCGGCATCGGTCGTGAGCACATAGACGAAATCGCCGGCGGCCCACGGGGTCTGGATGCCGCCGATGTCGCGCGACCACACCCGCTCGCCGGTGTTCAGGTTGATCGCCACCATCATGCCCGAATGGCTGATGGCGAACACCATGTCGCGGTCGATCACCGGGCGTCCGGCGATGTCGTCAAGCTCCGAAAGCGCGGTGGTGGCGCCATTGCGCGTGAGCATGTCGCTCCAGGCGACGCGCCCGTTGGTGACGCGGATGGCGAACAGCTCGCCGGAGCTGTACGGCACGACGACATATTCGCCGGCGACGGCGGCGCTGGTGCTTTCCAGGATGCCGGCGCTTTCCGAGATACCCTGATGGTCCCAGAGCTTGCGGCCGTCGATCTGCGCCAGCGCGAAGAAATGGTTGTCCTGGCTCGACACGAACACGCGGCCGCCATTGGCGACGGGCGCGTTCACGATCGGCACGCCGACATCGATCTTCCAGAGCTGTTTGCCCGTGGATGCGTCAAGCGCGATGACCGAGCCGAAGCCCGTGGAAACGAAAAGCTTGCCGTCATCGAAGCATACGCCGCCGCCGAATCCTTTCGACGGATCGATGCTGGTGTCCTTTCCGAGCAATCCGAAGCTCGCGCTGTTCCAGAACGAACTGTCGCCGCCGGTCGGCGCCAGCTCCTTGTCCCATCCCGGTGCGCCGGTCTTGGCATCGTAGGAGAAGAGATGCGCTTCGGCGTCGAGCACATAGACGCGGCCATTGGCGACGATTGGCGCAGCGGTCAGCCGCGATTCCGCGTCCGAGCCCTTTCCCGCTTCCTGCTGCCAGGCCGTCGCAAGCGAGCCGCCGGCTTCCAGGTGATACATGGCGTTGGAGGCGTAGCCACCCGGCTCCGGCCATTCCGGGTTGCGATAGGGCGGCGGCAGCACGACCGGCGTCTGCGCCAGGTCCGGATCGGGCTTGAGCGTCTCATCGGTCGCCATGATCGAGATGCGCTGGCCCTTGATGTTGGATCTCTTGGCCGAGCTGAACCAGCCGCTGGTCAGATCGCCGACCGCGTCCACGGCCTCGCAGCCAGACAAGGTCACCACCGCTGCCAGGCACAGCGCGATACGTAAGGTCTTCTTGGTCATTTCTTTTGCGGGCCTTGCGGTGTGGGCGCCGTGGATGGCGTGGCGGCGGGCGCCGGTGTTTTCGGCGCCGGCGGCACGGGCACGCTGCCGTAATTCTGTCCACCGCCCGCGGACAGATAGGTCGTCATCGCGGCGGCGCGCTGATGCAGCGAGTCCGGAAGATTCTTCTCAGTCGAAAGCCTCTTATATTGCGCGAGCGCCTGCGGAATCTTGCCGGCGCGAAAATCCGAATAGGCGAGAATTTCCCGCGCCAT
>DATIVW010000266.1:0-4234 GCA_035465595.1 Rhizomicrobium sp.
CGTTCATGCGGGACGCAATCTTCCTTCGATGAAACCCCGGACGGCGCCCAGATCATGGGGCAGGACCGTCACCCGCTCCACCCCGTCATAGAGGGCGGCGAGCCGCGGGGGCAAGGGAACTTTTTGGCCGGTTGCCCGGGCCACGGCATCCGGGAATTTGGCGGGATGGGCGGTGGAGAGCACCACGATCGGATCCTCCAGCCTGGCATCCAGTTTCTCCGCCACGCGCAGCGCCACCGACGTGTGCGGATCGACGATGCGGCCGGTTTCGCGGAACACGCGGGCGATGAAGTCGAGCGTTTCGGCGTCGTCGGCGCGGCCGGCGTCGTAGCGCATGCGCAAGCGCTGGCGAACGTCGTCGGGCAATCTGATCGACCGTGTCGCGGCGAAACTTTCCATCGCGCTGCGGAGCCAGTCATCGTCGCGGCCCGAGGCTTCAAACAAGGCCCGTTCGAAATTGCTGGAGACCTGGATGTCCATCGAAGGGCTGAAGGTCGGATGCACCGCGCCGGATTCATAGATGCCCTCGTTCAATGCACGCGCAACGATGTCGTTGGCGTTCGTCGCAACGATGAGCTTGTGGACCGGCAGGCCCATTCGCATGGCAGCTTCGCCGGCGAACACGTCGCCGAAATTTCCGGTGGGCACAACGAAGGTGGATTTGCCGAGCTTCGCCGAGGCGGTGAAATAATAGACGGCCTGCGCCGCGATGCGGGCGAAGTTGATGGAGTTCACCGCCGTCAGATGCGCATTCTTTGCGAAGGCTTCATCGGCGAAGAGCGATTTCACGATGGATTGTGCGTCGTCGAAGGTGCCTTCCAGCGCGATATTGTGGACGTTGGCGAACGGCGCCGTCGTCATCTGGCGGCGCTGCACTTCGCTGACGCGGCCCTTCGGATGCATCACGAAGACGTCGATGTTCGGCAATCCACCGAGCGCAGCGATGGCGGCGGAGCCGGTGTCGCCGCTGGTGGCGGCAACGACTGTCGCCTTGCCGCCCTTCCTGGCAAGCGCGCGGGCGAAGAGGCGGCCCAGCACCTGCATCGCGATGTCCTTGAAGGCGAGCGTGGGGCCGTGGAACAGCTCCAGCAGGAATTTCCGGGGCGCGATCTCCACAAGCGGCGCGATCTCCGGCGCGTCGAAATCCGAATAGGCGGCCTCGATGTCCTGGCGCAGCTCCGCATCGGTGAAGCTGTCGCCCGCGAAGCGCTTCAGGATCGCGAAGGCGACGTCGGCGTAGCGCTTGCCGGCGAATCCGGCGATCTCATCCGGCGGAACCTGCGGCCACGTCTCCGGCAGGAACAGCCCGCCATCGGGGGCGAGGCCGGCGAGCAGAATGTCGGCGAAGCTTTGCGGCGCGGTCTGGCCGCGGGTGCTTAAGTAGCGCATCGCGGGCCTCCGATATTTCGGGCTCGGCGCAAAGTCTGCACAACACGTGGACGGTTGAATTCGCGTTTTTGCGCTTTTTTGGAAAGGGGGGCCCGCCCCCCTCGGATTGAACGCCGTTTTTTCATCGCGCGGTTTGCGCGAGCACCAGATGTTGTGGCGCGCGGGGCAGCGGAGCAGTCGTTTTCAGGAATCCGCACCACCCCCCTCCCTCCCCCCGTCATTCCCGCGAAGCGCGCGCCAAACGGGGCGCCGTCGCGCTTCAAGTCTTTGGAATTGTTGAGGGATCGGGTCATATTGAATAGGACTATAGAGCAAAAAAATAGGAATACTAGTTAATTTTCTTTCCGCAGCGCCTTGAAGGCGGCGCGTTCCGCGCTACCGCAGGCCGAGGCGTCCGCGCGAGGAATGATACGCCAGATAGACGCCGAGGAGTCCGATCGCGAGGCCGAACCAGGTGATGGCGTATTGCAGGTGATTGTTCGGCAGATCGACCACCGTCACCCCGCCTTTTGGCCAGCCGCCGGGATTGGGCGTGGCGTCCGCTTCCAGGAACATCGGAAAGACGTTCTTCAGGCCGAACGCCTTGGCCAGCGTTTCCGGATCGCGGGTGTGGACGATGCGCTTCTGCACGTCGATCGGCGGCGTGAACCAGTTGGGCGCGGCGGGTTCCCGGATGATGCCGACGATGGTGCGCTGCCCGTTGAGATCGCCGGCCTTTACCGCGGCGGAGCCGAGGAATTCCATCGGAATGTAGCCACGATCCACCAGCAGCGTGTGGCCGTCATCCATCAGGAACGGCGTGACGACATGATAGACGGGATCACCGTCCGGGCCGGTGGTGAAAAAGAAAATCTCTTCGCCGTTCTCGAACAGGCCGCGCACCGTGACGCGGCGATAATCGGCGGCATAGATGTGATCGGCATCGAGCGCGGGCAGCGCCTCGCGCAGCGGCACCGGCGGCGCGGTGAGGCCCACGTGAATCTTCGCGAGCAGCCCTTCCTTCCAGTGCAGCCGCTGGATCTGCCATGTGCCAAGACCGCAAAGGATCACGAGCAGCGGGATCAGCCAGAGCGTGGGGACGAGAAGCGGTTTGAAATAGGGGCGCATGTTTCAATCCTGCGCCGAACGTTTTCCTCCCCCGTTTACGGGGGAGGAGGCGAGCGGAGCGAGCCGGAGGGGGAATGCGTGCACAGATGCGTATCGCCCGCGAATGACGGCCCCCTCCACGCTGCTGCGCAGCGCACCTCCCCCGTAAACGGGGGAGGAAAAGTTCGAGCATGTCACTCCAACCGCCCCTCGCCCGCGCGGTGCTTGTATTGCAGCACCATCAGCGTGGACTTCACGAGGCGCAGCCCGCCAAGAACGAGGATGGCGATCAGCGGCAGCCAGATCAGCGCGTGCACCCAATAGGGCGGCGAATACTTCACTTCCACGAACAGTGCTGCGCCGCAGACCACGAAGCCCGCGATCAGGATGACGAACACCGTCGCGCCGTCGCCGACGTCGAAGATCGAATAGTCCAGCCCGCAATTGGGGCAGCGTTTGGCGATGGTGAGATAGCCATCGAACAGGGGCCCCTGCCCGCAGCGCGGACAGCTTCCCAGTACGGAGGCTTTGAGGGCAGTCGGTTCGGTGGACGGAGTGGTCATGGCCCGATCCTAAGCCGCCGTGGCGCCCGGCGCGCGCTCCACGTCGCCGCAGAAACGAAATCGCCCGGACAAGCCGGGCGATTTGCGCGTGTTCATGAGCGAGAACGCCTCAGGCCACGACCGGGCCCACGCCCCACACATAGATGCAGGAGAACAGGAACAGCCACACCACGTCGACGAAGTGCCAGTACCAGGCGGCGGCTTCGAAGCCGAAATGGCGGGTCGGCGTGAACTGGCCCGCGATGGCGCGGCCCAGGCACACCGCCAGGAAGATCGTTCCCACGATGACGTGGAAGCCGTGGAAGCCCGTGGCCATGAAGAAGGTCGATCCGTAGATCGCGTCGAAATTGCCGACACCGGCGACGAGGTACATATGCGCCGCATCGGTGAACGGCACCTTGGCGAGGCCGTTGAAGCCGAAGGTGAACGGCGCATGCACATACTCCCACGCCTGGCAGCCGGTGAAGGAGATGCCCAGCAGCACCGTGAGGATGAGGCCCTGGATCGCGCCCTTGCGGTCGCCGCTCTGCAGTGCGTGGTGCGCCCACGTCACCGTCGTGCCGGAGCACAGGAGGATCAGCGTGTTGAGGAGCGGCAGGTGCCAGGGATCGAGCGTGACGATGCCGCTCGGCGGCCAGGTGGAGATGCCCACATCGCTGTGGAAGATCGCAGTGTTGAAATAGGCCCAGAACCACGCGACGAAGAACATCACTTCGGAGGCGATGAAGAGGACCATGCCGTAGCGCAGGCCCAGCTTCACGACCGGCGTGTGATCGTGCTCGACGACGCTTTCCCGGATGACGTCGCGCCACCAGCCCACGAAGGTCAGCGCCAGCAGCGCCACGCCGATGAGAAGAACCCAGGGCTTGCCGGCGAAGCCGCCGAAGCCGGCATAGCTGTCGTTCATCCAAAGCACGGCGCCGCCCAGCATCGTGAAGGCCGCGAATGAGCCGACCACGGGCCACGGGCTGGGGTTCACCAGATGATAATCGTGCTTCACGTCCGCCGAATGCGACATCGGTAATACCCTCTCTCAACCGTCGAAGACGTGCCCGCCCAGGCGGACAATCGTCATCAGGAAAAACAGAACGACCATTCCAACCAGCACGAGGGCGACGGCGATGTTCCGCCTGCGCCGCGCGCGCGCATTGTGTGCCTCGAGCTCACCTTCGTCCATCTCACAACCACGCTCCGAA
>DATIVW010000267.1:0-4423 GCA_035465595.1 Rhizomicrobium sp.
GAAGCTGATGACCAAATCCGTCTCAACCTTTCTCATGTTCACGGGCCGCTGCGAAGAGGCGCTCACCTTCTACACATCGCTGATATCCAATTCGAAGATCGAAGGCATCACCAGATGGGGCGCCGGCGGGCCGGGCAAGGAAGGTACGGTGATGCGCGCAGCCTTCACGCTGAACGGCGTGGAGTATCTGGCGACCGACAGCCCCGCGGTGCATGCATTCGACTTCACGCCGTCCATGTCGTTGTTCGTGGAATGTGACAGCGAGGCGGAATTGGATCGCGTGTTCGCTGAGCTGAGCGAAGGCGGAAAAGTCCTCATGCCATTGGGCAACTATGGATTTAGCAAAAAGTTCGGCTGGTGCGACGACCGTTTCGGCGTATCGTGGCAGTTGAATATCACCTGAACGGGGCAGAATGGCGCGGATCACGGGCATTGGCGGCGTCTTCATCAAGAGTCCCAATCCGAAAGCATTGAGCGCATGGTATCGCGACAAGCTCGGCATGGCGGTCGAGGATTGGGGCGGGGCGCTGCTGAAGCAGAGCCCGCAATCGCCGCATTCAGCGACGTGGAGTCCCTTCGAACAGGGAACACAATATTTCGCGCCTTCGACGCGCGACGTGATGATCAATTTCGCGGTGGACGATCTGGACGCGTTCCTGAAGGAGATCGAAGCGCAAGGCGTGACAGTGATCGGCAGGATGGAAACCGATCCCAACGGCAAATTCGCCTGGGTCATCGATCCGGACGGCACCAAGCTCGAATTCTGGCAGCCGAAATAGTCTCCTCCCCCGTTTACGGGGGAGGTACTGAGCGAGCCCTTCGCGAGCGAAGTGGAGGGGGATTTCGCGCGAGTGTCCCCTCCGGCTCACTTCGTTCGCCTCCTCCCCCGTAAACGGGGGAGGAAAATTATTTCTGGCACACCGGGCAGAAGAAGCTCGAGCGCCCGCTCTGGACGATGCGCTTGATCACGCCGTCGTCCTGCCGGTGGCAGAATTTTCCCTTGCGGTCATACACCGCGAAGTGATGCTGAAAGTATCCCAGCTCGCCATGCACCTGCTTGTGGTCGCGCAAGGATGAGCCACCCGCCTTCACCGCTTCCTGGAGAACCTCCTTGATCGCCTTCACCAGCGGCGCGATTTCGGCGGGCTTCACGCGAGAGGCGCGGCGCCTGGGTGAGATCCTGGCGCGCCACAGCGCCTCGCACACATAGATGTTGCCCAGCCCCGCGATCAGCCGCTGATCGAGCAGGGCGGACTTGATCGGCGTCTTCTTGCCCCTGAGCGCCTTCGCCAGAAAGGCCGCGTCGAAGTCCTTCGACAGCGGCTCCACGCCGACCGACTTGAACAGCTTGTGGGTTTCGATCTTGTCGGTGTCGATCAGCGTCATCAGCCCGAAGCGGCGGTGATCGTTGAACGTCACGCGCGCGGGCGCATCGGTGTCGAAGACGACGTGGTCATGCTTCTCCGGCTCGTCGGGCACCGGATCGTAGTGGAACTGGCCGAGCTTGCGGCTCGCGTTCTTCGCGAACACGCTCATCCGCCCGCTCATGCCCAGATGGATGACCAGCGTTTCGCCGTCGTCCAGATCGGCCATGATGTATTTGGCCCGCCGCCACAGCTTGACGACCTTGCGGCCGTTAAGCCGTTTGGCGAAATCCTTCGGAAAAGGGATGCGCAAATCCTTGCGCCGCGCCTCGACATGGGTGAAACGGTGCCCCTCCAGCGCGGGCTTGAGGCCGGTCATCACGGTTTCGACTTCGGGTAACTCAGGCATTATGCTTCCTACGATGAACGCCGACACCAAATCCACTGCCAGCTTCGGTTACCGCGATGTGCCGGAAGACGAGAAGGAAACCCTCGTCCGTGAGGTGTTTTCGTCGGTGGCGCGGCGCTACGACCTGATGAACGACCTGATGTCCGGCGGCATCCACCGCATCTGGAAGGACGCGATGGTGGAATGGCTGAACCCGCAGCCGGGATGGCACTCGGTGGACGTGGCGGGCGGCACGGGCGACATCGCGTTCCGCATCGCCGACATGGCGCGGCTTCGCGGGGGCGAGGCCAAGATCACGGTCTGCGACATCAACCAGGACATGCTGAACGAAGGCGTGCGCCGCGCCGGCGAGAAGGGCGAGCGGGCAATCGAGTGGATCTGCGGCAGCGCCGAAGCGTTGCCGTTCCCGGACAATTCCTTTGACAGCTATACGATCGCTTTCGGCATCCGCAACGTGACGCATATCGACGAGGCGCTGACCGAAGCGTTGCGCGTGCTGAAACCCGGCGGGCGGTTCTTGTGCCTGGAATTCTCCAAGGTTGAAGCGCCGGTGCTGGATGAGCTCTATGAGCGCTTCTCCTTCGCGGTGATCCCGAAGATCGGCGAGTGGGTGGCGCAGGATGCGGACTCCTATCGCTATCTTGCCGAAAGCATCCGCCGCTTCCCGCCGCAGGCGAAATTCAAGAAGATGATCGAGAAGGCCGGCCTTTCGCAGGTGAAGGTGCGCAACCTCTCCGGCGGCATCGCGGCCATGCATTCGGCGTGGAAAATCTGATGGGCGCGTGGTCCGATTTCTGGCGGCTGCATCACGCCGCCCGCGTGCTGGCGAAACACGATGCGCTCGTCCCGCGCGAATATCTGCAAGGCCTGCCGGTTTCGTTGCGGATGGCGCGCCGGGTTCTCGGCACGCGCGAACGCGACGATGCGACGACGCCGGCGGGCGTTCGCCTGGCGCAGGCGCTGGAGACGCTCGGTCCCGCCTATATCAAGCTGGGACAGGTGCTTGCGACGCGGCCCGATCTCATCGGCAGCGAAACGGCGCAGGCGCTGGAGATGCTGCAGGATCGCCTGCCGCCATTCCCGGCGGAGGATGCAAAGAAGCAGATCGAAGCTTCGCTGCTGAAACCGGTGCCGGAGATTTTCTCGTCCTTCGGCGAACCGGTGGCCGCCGCTTCCATCGCCCAGGTGCATATCGCGGAAACAGCCGAAGAGCCGCCGAAGAAGGTCGCGGTGAAGGTGCTGCGGCCCGGAATCGCACAGGAATTCGCGAAAGACCTCTCGGCCTTCGCCTTTGCCGCGCGCATGGCGGAGCGTTATTCCGCGGAAGCCCGGCGCCTGCGGCTGCGGGCCGTAGTCGACACGCTGGCGATGTCGGTGGCGCTGGAACTGGATCTGCGCATGGAAGGCGCGGCCGCGTCGGAGCTTGCGCAGAACACGAAGAATGACCGGGATTTCCGCGTGCCCAGCATCGACTGGAACAGGACCGCAGGACACGTCCTCACCAGCGAGTGGATCGACGGCACGCCGATCCGCGATCCCGCCGAAGTGGAAGCCGCCGGCCACGACCCCCGGAAGATCGCTGTCACCGTCGTGCAGAGTTTCCTCACGCAGTCGCTGCGCGACGGCTTCTTCCACGCCGACCTGCATCCCGGGAATCTGTTCGTCGATGCCGACGGCAGGCTGGTCGCGGTCGACTTCGGCATCATGGGCCGTCTCGACCCCGCGATGCGCCGTTTCCTCGCCGAGACGCTGGCCGGATTCCTTGCGCGCGATTACATGCGCGTGGCGCAGGTGCATTTCGACGCCGGCTTCGTGCCGCGCAGCCACCCCATCGAAACCTTCGCGCAGGCGCTGCGCGCCATCGGCGAGCCCATCTTCGGCCGCACCGCGCGCGACGTCTCGATGGCCAAGCTGCTCGCGCAGCTTTTCGACACGACCTACCGCTTCGACATGCCGGCGCAGCCGCAGCTCGTCCTGCTGCAGAAGACGATGGTGGTGGTGGAAGGCGTGGCGCGCGGGCTCGATCCGGATTTCGACATCTGGGAAGCCTCGCGGCCCGTGGTCGAGACGTGGATGGTCAGCCAGGTCGGCCCGGAAGCGCGGTTGCGCGAGATGAGCGACGGCGTGAACACGCTGGGCCGCCTCGCGCGCGACCTGCCACAGCTTCTGCGCAATGCCGAGATCGTCTCCGCCATGCTGGCCGATGGCGGCATGCGGCTTCATTCGGACACCGTGCGCCAGATCGCGGACGCGCAGGCGCAGCGCACGCGCCATGTGCGCGTCGCCATCTGGATTGCCGCTGTGGCCTTAGGAGTGCTTGCCGCCGGGCTGCTGTAGGCGCTGCTGCGCCACTTTCACGTGGCCGGCATCGCAGGTCTGCGCGCCCTTCGTTCCCACGACGTAGACTGTGAGGTCATAGACGTGATCCGAGATGTCGGGCAGGTCCGGCACGGTCACGTGCACGGAGCCGGCAGCCACTTTCTGCTCGGTGGCGAGAACTTTTCCGTAGCCGGGATTGGTGTCGCCGGGTTTCGCCGACACCGTCAGCACCACGCGCACGTCGCTGTCCTTCTGCGCGATCTGCAGCGGACCGCAGGCCACGCCGATCATGTCGCCGGGCGCCACCACGGGAATGACTTCGTCATTCGGG
>DATIVW010000268.1:0-6095 GCA_035465595.1 Rhizomicrobium sp.
TACCCCGTGGGAACGGCAGCCCTGAGCGCTGCTCTTAGTTGATTTTGCAGGCCAAAATAGCCTTGGCCCCTCCCGGCTTCAACGAAACTCGGGAATTTGGTTTCACCGCGCCTCTATAGTCCCAAGCCTTTGAAAAGTATATGCGAATCCGGCTCTGGGGCGATCCGTCGCGATTTCGATTTCCGCCGGTCCGCCAATGGGTTACTAGGCGCACATGAGCCTGTCGGACGAGGAACTGGAACGGTATGCCCGCCACATCGTGCTGCGCGAGGTGGGTGGTCCGGGTCAGGCCCGACTCAACGCCGCGCGCGTCCTCGTGGTGGGCGCGGGCGGTCTCGGAAGCCCCGTAATTCTTTATCTGGCGGCGGCGGGTGTCGGCACCATCGGAATCGCCGATTTCGATGCCGTATCGCTGTCCAATCTCCAGCGCCAGATTGCGCACCGGACAGCGGACGTGGGACGCGCCAAAACCGCATCCGCGGCCGATGCGGCGCGTGCGATCAATCCGAACGTGAATGTCCGATGCCACGACGAAAGGCTGACGGCCAAAAACGCGCTGCAAATCATCGGCCAATACGATGTCGTGGCCGACGGTTCGGACAATTTCGAGACGCGCTTCCTTATCAATGACGCATGCTATTTCGCGAAGAAGACGCTCGTCTCCGCGGCGGTCACGGAATTCGATGGACAACTTGCGACCTTCAAGGCGCACGAGCCTGGCCATCCCTGCTATCGATGCATTTTCTCCGAAGCGCCGCCGGCCGGGACGGTACCCAATTGTTCGGAGACCGGCGTGCTCGGGGCCGCCGCCGGCGTGATGGGAACGCTGCAGGCGCTGGAGGTGATCAAGGAAGTCGCGGGCATCGGCGAGAGCCTGGCCGGCAGGCTCCTGATCTACGACGCGCTCGCCACCCGCTTTCGCACCGTTGGCGTAAAACCGGATCCGCAATGTGCCTTGTGCGGCCAAAATCCCACGATTTTGGCGTCCGGCAACCCCACATCAGCCTTAACCGCAAGTTAAACCCAGCTGCGGATACTGCCGCCGCCTATCGGGGGCAGCATGTCGCGCGAAGTTCACTTTGAGATTTTCCGCCGTCAGGGCGCCAAAGGCGGCTGGATGATGCACGACGCCGTCAATCAGCGCGACACGGCCATCGCCGTCGCGCAACAGCTGATGGCGGACAACCAGGCGACCGGCGTGAAGGTCGTCAAGGAAAGCTATGACTCGGAAACCGGCGCCTACCAGTCGCTGAAGATCTTCGAAGACGGCCACAACAAGATGAAGGTCGAGGCGGCGAAGGAGGATCAGCCGAGCGCGCTGCCCTGTTTCAAGCCTGACGACCTTTACTCCTACCACGCCCGCTCGACGATGGGCCGCCTTCTGGGCGAATATCTGGCGCGGCGCAAGCTCACGGTGACCGAACTTATCCATCGCGGCGACGCGCTGGAGCAGCTGGAGGCGACGGAGAGCGCCTATCAGCATGCGATCCAGAAGGTCGCCGTGGCGCAGGCATCCTCCATCCAGATGCCGGTGCAGAAGATCGTGAAAAGCCTGCAGGATCTGACCACGAAAGCGATGAACCGCGTCTATCGCGACGAGAGACGCGATTATTTCCCCAAAGCCCGGGAAGGCCAGTTCGCGGCGCTTGCGCGCGAGATCGCGCAGGAAGGCGACAAGACCTATCTCTTCAACGGCGCCATCGCGCACTACCTCGCCGATGCGGAGGGCTGGAACGACAAGCTGACGCGGCTTCTGTCCATCCTCAAGGAGGCGGAGAAGGAAACCGACGTCGCGGACGTTCTGCTTGGAACTGTCGATTCCATCGGCGCGGAAATCCTCGCCGGTTCGGCGGCGCTGCATGAGTTGATCGGCGACAGCGAAAATCTGGGCGCGGCGCTCTGGACGCTTGTCCATCTGTTCCTGGGCCAGCCGATGGAAGGCGCAAACTCCGCGATTGCCGCCGTGACACGCCACTTCAAGACCGACGATCTGCCCGCCGCGCGCACAGCCGTCGCGGGCCGAATCCTCGCGGAACTGAAAAGCGTCAAGCGCCTTTGTCCCGACTCGCTGGTGGACGAGCTCAAGACGCTGCGCCGTATCGCCAACAAGCTGGTGCTGGGGCAGGGAAAATACCTCAGCCACGAAGAGCTGATCGGAGCCTTCACGCTGCGCTCGAAACGGCTGGTCACCAACGAGATGGTTGGCGAACACCTGATCGAGGCCGGCGGCGTCAACGAGAAGATCGAACGGCTGCTGCTGATCGAGGAAAACATCATCGGAGCCGAGAACAAGCGGCAACTGGCCACCTTCTTCGCGCCGATCATCACGTCGCCCGGCTTCGAGCAGGTTTATCTCTTCGGGAAAACACCCGTTCTGGAGCGCCTGCAAAAGCTCGTTGATCTGCAGAAGCGCGTGAATCGTTCCGGCTTTCAGGACCTTCAGAAGCAGGAAATCTGCGGCGCGCTTGATAAGGTCGCGGGCGAAGTGGAGAGCCGTGCGAAGCTGCTCGATACCATCGAAGCCCGACCCGCGGGCGATGCGGAAAAGGCGGTCGCGATCCTGCGCCTGATAACCGGTGGCGCGATCACCGAGGGGCGGCTTTCCGATCGCGCGCGCGGGCTCATCCTCACACATATGGGGAAGCCCGGCTTCATGACCGGATATGCGGCGCATTCCGCCAGGACCAAGGGCGAAGCGCCAAACGCCGATTCGGCCATGAACGAATTGATGGCAACGCTGGAAAAGGCGGGCATCGCGACGGAAGCCGGGCTGAAGGCGATTGCCGCCTGACCTAGTGTGCCTCGTCCCAGTTCGCGGCGGCGCGCGCATCCACCACCAGCGGAACCGACAGCTGCAATGCGGGCAATGATGCATGTTCCATCGTCTGCCGCGCTGTTGCGATCAGAACCTCGCATTCCTTGTCCGGGACCTCGAACACCAGTTCGTCGTGCACCTGGAGCAGCATTTTCGCTTTCAGCTTTTTCGCCGCCAGCGCACCCGGAACGCGGATCATCGCGCGGCGGATGATGTCTGCCGCCGTACCCTGGATGGGCGCGTTGATCGCCGCGCGCTCGGCGCCGCCGCGGAAGGAGGGATTGGTCGAACGGATTTCGCGGATGTGCACCCGCCGGCCGAACAGCGTTTCGACATAGCCGTGTTCGCGCGCATATTCCTTGGTGGCTTCCATGTAGTCGCGGATGCCGGGGAACCGCTGGAAGTATTTCTTGATGTAGTCGTCCGCCTCGCCCCGCGCGATGCCGAGCTGGTTGGCAAGACCAAAAGCGGAAATGCCGTAGATGATGCCGAAATTGATCGCCTTGGCGCGGGAGCGCACTTCGCGCGGCATGCCCTTCACCGGAACGCCGAAGATCTCCGATGCCGTCATGGCATGGATGTCGAGATTGTCCGCGAAAGCCTTCTTGAGCTGCGGAATGTCGGCCATGTGCGCCAGAAGCCGCAACTCGATCTGGCTGTAATCGGCGCTGACGAGCTTGTTGCCCTTGGCGGCGACGAAGGCCTGGCGGATCTTGCGGCCGTCTTCGGTACGGATCGGTATGTTCTGCAGGTTGGGATCGGTCGACGCGAGGCGGCCCGTACTCGCGGCGGCCAGCGAGTAGGATGTGTGCACGCGGCCGGTCTTCGGATTCACATAAGTCGGCAGCGCTTCGGTGTAGGTGCCGCGAAGCTTGGAAAGCTGGCGCCAGTCCAGAACCTTCTGCGCGATCTCATGGCCTTGTGCCGCGACGTCTTCCAGAACGCCCACATCGGTGGACCAGGCGCCGGTCTTGGTGCGCGTCCCGCCAGGGACCTTCATCCGATCGAAGAGCAGTTCGCCGAGCTGCTTCGGCGAGCCGATGTTGAATTCGCCGCCGGCAAGCTTGTGGATTTCGGATTCCAGCTTGGCCTGTTTTTTTGCGAAGTCGTTGGAGAGCTTGCGCAGGAAATCCTGATCCACGAGGATTCCTTCCCGTTCCATGTCGGCCAGAACGGGAATTAGCGGCCGCTCCAGCGTCTCGTACACGGTCACTTTGCCCTCTGCGGCAAGGCGCGGCTTCAACAGGCAATGAAGACGATAGGTCACGTCCGCATCTTCCGCGGAATATCTCGTGGCCTGCTCGACAGGCACGCAGTCGAAGGTGATCTTTTCCTTGCCCTTGCCGGTGACATCCGCGAACGAAATAGGCTTGTGCTTGAGATTGATCTCCGACAGCTCGTCCATGCCGTGGCCATGCAGAACGCTGTCCAGCACGAAGGAGATCGCCAGCGTATCGTCGAACGGCGCAATTCGGATGCCGCGCTGCAGGAAGACCAGAAAGTCGTATTTTATGTTCTGGCCGATCTTGAGGACGGAATCGTCTTCCAGCACCGGCTTCAGCCGCTTGAGCACATCCGCTTCGGAAAGCTGCGTGATCCTGCCTTTGTCACCCGCGAGATCCAGGCCGTCGCCCGCGCGGTGACCGCACGGAATGTAGCACGCTTCGCCCGGCGACACCGCCATCGACACCCCGCAGAGCGTCGCCTGCATCGGATCAAGCGATGTGGTCTCGGTATCGACCGCAAACCGCCCCGCTTCGCGCGCGCGCGCTATCCAGTGATCAAGACGCGCCAGCGTCGTGACGCTCTCGTATTTCTGGTAGTCGATCGCGCGCACAACGTCGCCGCGATCCATCACGGCACCGGGAGACTTTCCCTTGCCCGGCACGAGCGACTTGTCTTCGGCAATCGGCGCCGGCTTTATGGCGCTCACCTTGCCCGGCGCCGCCAGCGCCTTCTCCGCCGGATCGGCGGCGCTCGGAACCGAATCGGGATCGTCGATTCCGTAATGCGCGGCGGCGCGGCGCGTCAGCGAATTGAACTCCATTGCCTTCAGGAAACCGATGAGAGTCCTGGCATCGGGTTCGCGCGCGACGAATTCGTCCGGCTGTTCCTTCACCTTCACCTTGCTGTCGAGAGTAACGAGCTTGAGCGAGACGCGTGCGTTCTCCGTATTCTCGATCAGCGTTTCGCGGCGCTTTGGCTGCTTGATCTCGCCGGCGCGCTTGAGCAGCGTTTCAAGGTCGCCATAGGTGTTCAGCAATTCGGCGGCGGTCTTCACGCCGATGCCGCGCACGCCCGGTACGTTGTCGACGGAATCGCCCGCCAACGCCTGGACTTCCACGACCTTGTTGGGAAGAACGCCGAACTTCTCCATCACCTCGGCGGAGCCCAGGCGCTTATTCTTCATCGTGTCGAGCAGTTCGATCTTGCCGTCGACGATGAGCTGCATCAGGTCCTTGTCGGAGGAGATGATGGTCGTGCGTGCGCCCGCCGCCATGGCCATGCAGGCATAGGTCGCGATGAGATCGTCCGCCTCGAAATTCTCCATTTCCACGCAGGCGACGCCGAACGCGCGCGTGGCTTCGCGCACCAGCGGGAATTGCGGAATCAGGTCTTCCGGCGGATCGGGGCGATTGGCCTTGTATTGCGGATAGATCTTGTTGCGGAACGTCGTCTTGCCGGCGTCGAAGATCACGGCGACATGGGTCGGCGCCTCGGCGCCCTTCATGTCCTCCAGCAGCTTCCACAACATGTTGCAGTAGCCGGAGACGGCGCCGGTCGGCAGTCCGTCCGATTTTCGGCTGAGGGGCGGAAGCGCGTGATAGGCGCGGAAGAGATAACCCGAACCGTCTATCAGGTAGAGGTGGTCACCCTTCTTGAGCGGTTTCCTGTCGGCAGCTTTGCTCAATGCGGATGGGCTCCCGCGCGCAGCACGAAGCGGCGGTCGCAATAGGGGCATTCGACATATTTCTCGTCGCCCATCTCCAGATAGACCTTGGGATGGCCGAGCGAGCCGCCGATTCCGTCGCAGGCGACACGCGTATCGTCCACTTCGATGGTTTCGGGGGCATCAACGGGCATGGCTGGGTTTTCCGTGAAATTCGGGGCGGATCATAGCCACGGGCGGACGCATCGCAACTGCCAAGAAATGCTGTTGGAACGAGCCGGTTTCCGTGCCTAGAGTCCCCATATGGTGACGCTGAATCGGATTTACACCAGGACCGGCGACAAGGGCGAAACCGCGCTCGGCGACGGCACGCGGCTGCCCAAGCATGCG
>DATIVW010000269.1:0-9546 GCA_035465595.1 Rhizomicrobium sp.
CTGGACCCGCTCAAGGTGAATCTTCTTTTGTTGGCCGAGGCCTGAGCTTTCGGGTATAAGCCTGAAACTTCAGCGGAAACTCCCATGGCCCTGCAGGACGACGTCGGAACCGGACCGGAGCGCTCCCTGCGCGTTCTTGCGCGCTGGCGCCAGACGGCGCGCGTCCTGGTCGAGGCGCTGCCGTTCATCCTGCGCTACGAGAAGCGCACGATCGTGGTGAAATATGGCGGGCACGCCATGGAGAACGGCGTCTCCGAAAATTTCGCGCAGGACATCGTGCTGATGAAGATGACGGGCATCGATCCCATCGTCGTTCATGGCGGCGGCCCGCAGATCGGCAGCATGCTCGCGCGCCTGCAGATCCCTTCGACATTCGTGGACGGCCTGCGCGTCACCGACCAGGCGGCGATCGAGGTCGTCGAGATGGTCCTGACCGGCACCATCAACAAGCAGATCGTCACCGGCATCAACGCCGCCGGCGGCCGTGCGGTCGGCATCTCGGGCAAGGACGGCAACCTCGTCGTCGCCAAGAAGCTCGAGCGCATGAAGATGGATCCCAAGACGCTGCAGTCGCGGCCGGTGGATCTGGGCTTCGTCGGCGAGCCGGAAGCGGTGAATGGCGAAGTGCTCCGCACCATCATCAATTCCGACCTCATTCCCGTGGTCGCACCCATCGGCGTCGGCGCGAAGGGCGAGACCTACAACATCAATGCCGACACGGTGGCGGGTGCGGTCGCCGGTGCCATGGGCGCCGCGCGCCTCCTGCTGCTCACCGACGTCGAAGGCGTGCTCGACCGCGAAGGCAAGCTGATCCCCGAACTCACCACCTCCGAAGCGCGCAAGCTGATCGCGGACGGCACGATCTCCGGCGGCATGATCCCCAAGATCGAGACCGCCATCGAGGCGGTGGAAGCGGGCGTGTCGGGCGCGGTGATCCTGGACGGGCGCATCCCCCACGTGCTGCTGCTGGAGCTCTTCACCGAGCACGGCGCCGGAACCATGATCGTCAAGGGATGACGGTTCGGTTGCGCGCAAGCGCGCTTCTTGTCCTCAGCGCGCTTTTCCTTCTTGTGTCGCACCATCCTGCGCAGGCTTCGCTGCAGGTCTGCAACCGCACCAGCTATGTGCTCTATGCCGCGCAAGGCTGGACTATCGGCGGCGACAACTTCACGCAAGGCTGGAGCCGCGTCGTGCCCGGCTCCTGCGCCACGCCGATTTCCGGAATGCTCACCGCAAGCCGCTACTATCTCTATGCGCGCAGCTCGCAAGCGCATGCGGGCAGCGCGCGGGCCTGGGGCGGGCAGATCCAGCTTTGCGCCAAGGACACCAATTTCTCGCTGAAGACCTCCGCCACTTCGCTGTCCTGCACGAGCACCGACGCCTTCACCATGCCCTTTGCTCCGGTCGACACCCATCGCATGCAGAGCTGGACCGCGACGCTGACGGAATCGCCGGCGATTGCAACCGACGACGCCGCACGCGCCGCCGGCATCGAGAGGCTCCTGCGCGACATCGGCTACAAGTTCTCAAACGCAAAACAGCGCGACGATGCGATGAACTGCTTCCGCGCCAGGCTCAAGATCGCGCCCGGCGCCACCGCTTCGGACCTCTTCGACGCGCTGGAGACCGAAGCGATGAAGGCCTCGTCGCCCTCGGGCTATTCCATCTGCAACGACACGGCCGGCGAGATCTGGACGGCGCTCGCGTTCCGCGATCTCAAGCAATCGCTGGCCGCGGGCTGGTGGAAGATCCCCGCAGGCGCCTGCGCGCACGCGCTCACCCAGCCGCTATCCATCGACAAGGTCTATGTCCACGCCGAAGGACACAACAAGCCGGAGCTGGTGAGCGGGCCCGACAAGTTCTGCACGACGAACATCACGTTTCAGGTCACGAAGACCGGCGATTGCAAGGCGCGCGGGCTGAGCGAGACAGGCTTCGCCGCAACAAATACGAAAGGCCGGTCGGGCTACACGGCGCATGTCGGAGAAAAAGGGCTCCTGCCCGCGCCGTCTCAGGCTTCTATGCCGAAATAGTTGAGATGCCAGAGCATCTCGTCCTCGGTCAGCGGAAAATCCACGCCCGCGCGCGCCGGCAACAGCTCGCCGCCCTTCAGGCGCATCACCAGGGTCTGCACCTTGAACGCCACGCGCATCGACAGCCTGGCGCGCCATACCAGCGCAACCGCCGGCTTGGCCGTCCCCGACTGAATGACGCGGCGCGCGGTTTCGACGGTTGTGCGCGCCAGCAGTGCCAGCGCCGCAATGACGAATTCGCGCTTGCCAGCCTCCGCTGCCTTCTCCACCGCGTGGTCATCCAGCCGGCCTTCCTTGTGAAGGCGCATGGCGTCGGACAACGCCTGCTCCGCAGGATCGGGCTCTTCGTCGGACGGCTCGTCGATTCGCGCGCGCACGCGTTTGGTCAGCAGGCTGCGCGTTTCCTTGTCGAGCCCTTCGCGGGCCGAAAGCCCGTCCAGAAGCGCGGCGCTGACGAACCCCGCGATGCGGCGGATCGCGCGCTGGGAAAGGTCGTTGCGCAGCACCAGCGGCAGATGCCACTCGGTGATGCGCGAGCCGTGCTCGATGATCTTTTCCAGCGTCTGCTCGCGCATCTGCGCGGAAGAATTGGCAAGGAGCGCCGCGACGGCGGGAACATCCAATGCGGTCGCGATGGCGTCCGACACATTGGCGCTCAAGGGCTTTCGCTGGGCGATGGCGGCGAGCGTGAAGCGCGCCTGCGATGAGGAAATGATCTCCATCAGATCGGCGTCCGACAGCAACGGCGAATATTCGAGGATCGGAACCGCCACCTCTTCTTCGACGTCGCGCGCCAAAAGGTCGATTACGTGCTTGGGTACGCAATCCAGCGACTTGATCTCCTCGGCCAGGATGCGGCGCACGCGCGGAAGCTGATCGCTCGCGAGGCGCTCGAGCGTCTCGACGGTGAGGTCGCGCATCTTCTCGCTGGCGTCTTGCGGAAGATTCGGAAGCAGCCGGCCGATCTTGCGCGCGAGCTCTGCGCGCACCTCTTCATCGGCATCGTCCGCGAGGAGACGATTTGCATGCGGTGGCGTCGCCGCATTCCGCGCGATGGCGCGCCGCGCCTTGATGGAGCCTTCGCTGGCCAGAAAGAAAAGGACTTCGGGCGCGGCATCGGCTCGCGCCGCAAGCTCATCGCGTGCCTCGGTGTTGCGCGCCTCGAGGATGCGCAGCGTGTCGGCCTGCGAAAGCACCGCAGGCATTTTGCCGGACTTGCGTTGATCCAGACCCATGCGCGACCCTGGGGCATCAAGATGGCCCCTTCCCACAGGTTGCATTGTCGCCGTTGGGCCCTTCGGGCCGGTTAACGCACGGCAATCTTTGCGATCTCGCGCGCGCTTGCTTAACAAATTGCTATCGCCCATTTTCGACCCATGTCCGCACCCGCAACCCATCCCGGCAGCCCGAATTTCCGCCACGTGCGGAACTGGATCTTCGATCTCGACAACACGCTTTATCCGGTGGCTTGCGATCTTTTCGGGCAGATCAGCGAGCGCATGACGCGCTATGTGCAAAAGCTCCTCGATATGGAGGAAGACGAGGCACGAACGCTGCAGAAGGCCTATTATCACGACCACGGAACGACGCTGAACGGGCTGATGAAGCTGCACAGCGTCGATCCGGAAGACTATCTTGCCTATGTCCACCATATCGATCTGTCGGTGCTGACACCGGAGCCGGCGTTGCAGGAAGCGATCGCGCGGCTTCCGGGGCGCAAATTCGTGTTCACCAACGGCTGCGTGCACCACGCGGGCCGGGTGCTCGACCAGCTCGGGCTTGCGACCCATATGGATGACGTCTGGGATATCCGCACCATCGGCTTCCAGCCCAAGCCGGATGCCGCCGCCTACCGGACCGTGCTCGATCTGGCCGGTTCGGACGGCCGGGACGCCGCCATGTTCGAGGACATCGCCCGCAATCTCGTGGAAGCCAAGATGCTTGGCATGACCACGGTGTGGCTGAAGAACGGATCGGAATGGTCGCGGCAGGGGCCCACCCATCCGGTGGCGCAGGAGCATCACATCGACTATGAAACGGACAATCTTCCGCAATTTCTCCATTCCATCCGGGTCGCAGCAGCATGAAGGATCTACAGCACATCATCGAAGTCGCCTGGGACGAGCGCGACACGCTGGGCCCCTCGACCAAGGGCTTGCCACGCGACGCGGTGGAGCATGCGCTGAATGAACTCGACAGCGGTCGCTTGCGCGTCGCCGAAAAGGCGGGCGGCGAATGGCATGTGCACCAGTGGTTGAAGAAGGCCGTGCTGCTGTCGTTCCGGCTCAACGACATGAAGCTGATCGAAGGCGCGCCGGGTGAAGCGAACTGGTGGGACAAGGTCGATTCCAAATTCCTGGGCTGGGATGCGGCGCGCTTTCGCGATGCCGGATTTCGCGCCGTACCGGGCGCTGTCGTCCGGCGTTCGGCCTTCATCGCCAAGGGCGTGGTGCTGATGCCGAGTTTCGTGAATGTCGGCGCGCGGGTTGGCGAGAACACCATGATCGACACCTGGGCGACGGTGGGAAGCTGCGCGCAAGTTGGATCGCATTGCCACATCTCCGGCGGTGCGGGCCTGGGCGGCGTGCTGGAGCCGCTGCAGGCCGCACCCACCATCATCGAGGACAATTGCTTCATTGGCGCGCGCAGCGAAGTGGCCGAGGGCGTGATCGTGGGCGAAGGCTCGGTGCTTTCGATGGGCGTCTATCTCACGTCATCCACCAAGATCGTGGATCGCGCCACGGGCGAAATCTTCCAGGGCAAGGTGCCGCCCTATTCGGTGGTCGTCTCGGGCAATCTTCCCGGTGGTCCGGGCAAGCCGTCGCTGTACTGCGCGGTGATCGTCAAGCGCGTGGACGAACGCACCCGCGCAAAGACGTCCATCAACGACCTGCTGCGGGACTGAGTCGGCCGCCGTTGTGCGGTGCACGCGATTCGGACGCGTATGTCCCGGCAGCCGGAATCATGAGATAAGGGCATGTCCATTCGGGGGGAATGACATGACTTGGAGCAATTATCTCTTCAGTTTTCAGGGCCGCATCAACCGCGCGAAGCTGTGGCTTTTTGTTTTGATCCTGATCGCGGTCGAAATCGTCTATATCGCGTTGGCCTCCATGATCTTCGGGATGACGATCTTCACCGCCTTCATGGCCGGCGGCGGGCATCCCGGCGCGGCATTGGCCGGCGGGACATCGGCCCTGATCTTCGCACTGGTGTCGTTTGCGCTTTTCGTGGTGGTTATAATCGCCGGACTGGCCCTCACCGTGAAACGCCTGCATGATCGCAACAAGGGTGCGGTCTGGCTCCTGGTCTTCTGGCTGCTGCCGCTCGTGCTCAATGTCGTTGGTCTCGGATATAATCCCGGCGAGGGCGCGCACGGCGCGTTGTCGGCGGCATGCGCGCTGGTCGCGCTCGGCATCTCGATCTGGGCTTTTGTCGAGCTGTATTGCCTGCGCGGCACGGTGGGCGACAATCCCTACGGGCCTGATCCGCTCGCCGGGCATTCGTGAGCATCGAAAATCTCCTGAACCTGTTTCGCGGCCGGGCCGGGCGCGCACGGTTTTGGACCGTCGTTGCGATCGTCCTGCCGTCCTTTGTGGCGCTGGTGATGGTGTTCTGGGTCTACGCGCTTTCAATTCCCGGTGCCTATGAAAATGGCGGGGCGACGCCGATGCCCAAGGGTCCCTTCGGCGTCCTCGCCGCCATTGCGTGGTTCGCGGGCCTGGCCGCGCTCGCCGTGGCGATGGTGTCCGTCACGGTCCGCCGTCTGCACGATCGCGGCAAGGCATGGTGGTGGATCTTCGCATTCCTGATCGTTCCAGACGCTCTGTTCGGCTATGGCCGCTATCTGCTGGACACGGGGATGGGCGCGATGGGTGAGTTGCCGCTGCTCTTCGTCTACGCGGCCTCGGCGCTTTATGCCTGGGGACTGATCGAGCTGGGGTTCCTGCGCGGCACGCTGGGCGAAAATCGCTTTGGACCCGATCCAGCCGGCTAGATCGCCATGATCCTGCCGCGCGGCCGCGCTTTCATTGACCGCGAAAGCGTTGCACCCTAAACGCCTGCCATGATCGACGCCGTCGCACTTTCCCAAGATTTGATCCGCTGTCCCTCGGTGACACCGAAGGATGAAGGCGCGATCGCAATCGTGGAAAAAGCGCTGAAGGAACTCGGCTTCGCCTGCAGGCGCATGCGGCTTCAGGCGCCGGGCAGCGAGGCGGTGGAGAATCTGTACGCGCGCCTTGGGACCCAGTCGCCGAACTTCTGCTTTGCGGGACACACCGATGTCGTTCCCGTCGGCGACGCGAAGGCCTGGCGGCACGATCCGTTCGGCGCGCAGATCGACGGCGGAACGCTCTACGGACGCGGCGCCGCGGACATGAAATCGGCCATTGCCTGTTTCATCGCGGCGGTGGCGCGTTACGTGGAAAAGCAGTCGCCGCGCGGCTCCATCAGCCTGCTCATCACCGGCGACGAGGAAGGCCTCAATATCAACGGCACCAAGGCGGTGCTGGAGGTGCTGAAGCAGGACGGCGAGCGCATCGACCACTGCCTGGTGGGCGAGCCGACGGCCAGCCTGCGCACCGCCGACACCATCAAGATCGGCCGGCGCGGGTCGATGAAGGTGACGCTGACGGTGACCGGCGTGCAGGGCCACACTGCCTACCCGCAGAACGCGCTCAATCCCATTCCGGTACTGGCGGCGCTGGTGACGAAGCTGTCCGAACCGCTGGACAGCGGCTCCGCGCATTTCCAGCCTTCGACGCTCGTCTTCACCACGTTCGACGTGGGCAATCCGGCGGGCAATGTTTCGCCGGCCCAGGCGCGCGCCTCGTGCAACATCCGCTTCAACGATCTGCACACGCCCGAGACGCTGCTGCGCCGGATCGAGAAGGACGCACACGACATCACCAGCGCCTTCGGCGGCGAATGCACGATCGAGCACAGCGTCAGCGGCGTTTCCTTCGTGACCCGGCCGGGGCCCTTCACCGATCTTCTGGCCGACGCGATCTCGCGCGTGACCGGCGTCTTCCCGCAATTCTCCACTACGGGCGGGACGTCCGACGCGCGTTTCATCAAGGACATCTGCCCGGTCGCCGAAATCGGCGTGCCGGGCGGCAGCATGCACAAGGTGGATGAGTGCGTGCCGGTGGCGGAAATCCACAAGCTCGTCGATGTCTACGCGGCGATCCTCGAATCCTATTTTGCGAACCCGCCGGGATGAACGACGCGCCCATCGGCATCTTCGATTCCGGCATCGGCGGATTGACGGTGATGCGCGCGCTGGTCGCGGCGCTGCCGAATGAGGAATTCATCTATCTGGGCGACACCGCGCGCCTGCCTTACGGCACCAAGAGCGGCGACACCGTCACGCGCTATGCCGTGCAGGCTGCCGGCGCATTGATGAAGCGCAAGGTGAAGATGCTGGTGGTAGCGTGCAACACCGCTTCCGCCGTGGCGTTGCCGTCGTTGCAGGAAATGTTCGCGCCGGTGCCGGTGGTCGGCGTGATCGTGCCGGGCGCGGAAGCGGCCGTGACCGCTGCGCCGGAAGGCCCCATCGCCGTCATCGCCACCGAAGGCACGGTGAAAGGCGGCGCATACGTCCGCGCCATCGAAGACCATGGCCGGTCGATCCCCGTGATCCAGCAGGCCTGCTCGCTTTTCGTCTCCATTGCCGAAGAAGGTCTGCTGGAAGGCGACATCGCTGACGCCATCGCGCGGCGCTATCTCGACCCGCTGCTGGCCGCGGTGCCCAAGCCGAAAGCGCTGGTGCTCGGCTGTACGCATTTTCCGGCGTTGAAAGGCACCATCGCGAAGGTGACAGGAGCCGATATCAAGCTGGTGGACAGCGCCGAGACGACGGCGAAGGCGGTCGAGAAAATCCTGCGCGAGAAGAATCTGAAGCGCGCGGGCGGCGCGAAACCATCACACACATTTCTCGCCACCGATGCACCGGACCGATTCGCGCGCGTGGGCGAGATCTTCCTCGGCCAGCCCATCGATCCGGGCAAGGTCGAGCTGGTCGATCTTCAGTAATCCACGCCGACGAGATAGAGCCCTTCCGGCGGCGCGACGACGCCGCAGGCCGAACGGTCCTTCGCTTCCAGCGCTTTGGCCATGTCGCGCGGCTGCCACTTGCCCTCGCCCACCATCTTCAGCGAACCCACCATCGAGCGCACCTGGTTGTGCAGGAAGCTGCGCGCCGAGGCCTCGATGTGGATCTCGTCGCCCGCGCGGCGCACGTCCAGGCGATCCAGCGTCTTCACTGGCGATTTCGCCTGGCATTCGGACGAACGGAAGGTGGTGAAATCGTGCTGGCCGACGAGATGCTGCGCGGCTGCATGCATCGCTTCGGCATCGAGGTTGCGCACCACATGCCACACCCGGTTCCTGTCCAGCACCGGCGGCGCGCGGCGGCACAGGATGCGATAGAAATAATGCCGCCCCGTCGCGGAAAATCGTGCATGAAAATCCGGTGCCGCGATCTCCGCGTCGATCACCGCGACATTCGATGGCCGCAGGAAATGGTTGAGCCCATCGCGAATTTTGTCAGCCACAAATTCTTTCGAAAGATCGAAATGCGCGACCTGCGCCATTGCATGCACGCCCGCATCGGTGCGGCCCGCGCCCGTCACCGTCGTCACTTCGCCGGCAAGATCGAAGATCGCTTTCTCCAGCATGGACTGGATGGACGCGCCCGTATCCTGCCGCTGCCAGCCGACGGTGCCTGTGCCGTCATACTCGACTGTGAGCTTGAACCGCGTCACGACAGCATCGTGCCCTTGGGCACCGCATAGCCGCGCAGCAGATCGTCCGCCGCCATCGCGGATTTGCCGGGGCGCTGCAGCGAACGGATGCGCAGTGCGCGGTCGCCGCAGGCAATGGTGAGCGTGTCGTCCAGCGCCTCGCCGGGCGCGCCTTGGCCGTCCACGGGATCGGCGAAGAGTATCTTCACGCGCTCGCCCTTGATTTCGCACCACGCGCCAGGAAATGGCGACAGGCCGCGAATGAGGCAATCGAGTTCGCGCGCGGGCTTTGTCCAGTCCACGCGCGTTTCTTCCTTCAGGATTTTTTTGGCGTAGGTCACGCCCGCTTCCGGCTGCGGTGTCTCGCTCGCTTGTCCCAGCGATACCGCAGACATCGCCCGCGCCATGAGGTCGGCGCCCAATCGCGCCAGCTCATCGTGCAATTCGCCATAGGTCTTGCGGCCGATGGGCGTGCGCTCGGTCATCAGAACGGGGCCGGTATCGAGCCCCGCTTCCATGCGCATCACCATCACGCCGGTCTCCGCATCGCCCGCCATGATCGCGCGCTGGATCGGCGCCGCGCCACGCCAGCGAGGCAGCAGCGAGCCGTGCAGGTTGAAGCATCCCAGCTTCGGCGCATCGAGAATCGGCTTGGGCAGGAGCAGGCCGTAAGCGACGATGATCGCGGCATCCAGTTCCAGCGCGGCGAATTCCGCCTGCGCATCGGCATTCTTCAACGTCAGCGGCGTGCGGACAGGAATACCGAA
>DATIVW010000270.1:0-7651 GCA_035465595.1 Rhizomicrobium sp.
AAATCACGGCAATGAACGGCAATTGCCAGAGATGATCGGCGGCATCGACAAGAAAGGCATAGCCGACCCAATAAAGGCCGACGAGGAATTGTCCGAAACCGAAGGCCCATCCCGCGATCGCGGCGCTGCGGACGGGCCGCGAATGCACAGCCGCGCCATCGACCAGCAGGGCCAACGCGGCAAAGCCAAGCAGGAGGAGAGGCCATAGACCGAATGGCGCGAAAGATAGCGCGGACAGCGCGCCGGCGACAAATGCGAAAAGCAGGCGCTGCCAGCCGGCGAGTCCGCGAATGAACGCGCCGCCCTTGTCGAGCCATTGTGTCATCAACTATGCGCTTCCGCGGACTTGGGCGGCGGCTTCAGCCGCACGCGGCGCACCCGGCGCGGGTCGGCTTCGAGGATCTCGAATTGCACGCCCGAAGGATCGGTCACGATCTCGCCGCGCTGCGGCAGCCGCCCCATCAGCGCCACCACGAGCCCTGCAAGCGTATCCACTTCCGCGTCAGGATCGGGCGTCTTCAGGTCGATTCCCGTCTGATCGCGGAAATCCTCCAGCGACATGCGCGCGTCGGCTTCGAAAGCGCCGCCGGGAAGCGGCCGGGCGCGCGGCGAGTCGTCGGTGTCGTGTTCATCATCGATTTCGCCCACGATTTCCTCGACGAGATCCTCGATGGAGACGAGCCCGTCGGTGCCGCCATATTCATCGATCACCAGTGCCAGGTGATTGTGCGAGCGCTGCATCCTGAGCAAAAGGTCGCGCGCCGGCATCGAAGGTGGCACGACTTCGACCTCGCGCTTGAGCGAGGCGATCGGAACGTCGGGCCAGCGCAACGTCCCGTCGGGATCGCGCACGATCAGGCCAAGCACGTCCTTGACGTGGATGACGCCGATGGGATCGTCAAGCGTCTCGCGATAGATGGGAATGCGCGAATGCTGCGCCTCGCGAAAGCGCGCGATGAGGTCGCGGAACGACGTGGATTCCTCGACCGCGATGATGTCGGTGCGCGGCACCATGACGTCGCCAACCCTTTTCTCGCCGAAGCGCAGCAGGTTGGACAGCATGGTGCGTTCCTGCGGCGAAAGCTGCGCGCTCTCACGCTCGCTCTCCTCGATCACCTCCTCGAGGCTCTCGCGCATGGCCTGCGCGTCCTGGTCGCCGCCCAAAAACCGGACGAGGCGGCGAAACAGCGAATTGGGACGGTCGGACGATGATGAGGAATCAACCATGCCGTTTCGCGGGCTTCCTGCGGGCGCGATTCAGAGCATAGGGATCGGCGATGCCGAATTCAGCAAGAATTTCGCGCTCCAGCCTTTCCATCCGCGCCGCTTCCTTGGGCTTTTCGTGATCATGCCCCAGAAGATGCAAGGTCCCGTGCACCGCCAGATGCGCCAGATGATCGGCGAAGCGCTTGCCCGATTCGTCCGCTTCATGCCTCACCACGCCAAAGGCGATGGCGACATCGCCCAGATAGCCGCCGGGATTTTCGTCCGCCGGAAACGACAGGACATTCGTCGGCTTGTTCTTGCCGCGGAAAAGGCCATTCAGCTCTTTCAACCTGGCATCATCGCTCAGAAGGATGGTCAGGAAGCCCTTCGCCTTTTCATGTTCCAGAGCGCGCAAGGCGGCGCGCTTCATGCGCGCACGAACAGGCGCCGGAATCTTCTTCCATTTCGGATCTTCGACAGCGACTTCGACGCTGCGAGCGGGGCGGCGCGTCATTCGCCGTCCGCATCCTTGCGATAACGGGGTGGCAGGAAACCGCCGCGTTCCTGGTTGTCGTAGGCGCGCACGATGCGCCCAACGAGCGGATGGCGCACGACATCCTTGTCGGTGAATTTCGCAGTGGCCACGCCTTCGACGCCGGCGAGGATGCCAAGCGCTTCGTTCAGGCCTTCCGCACGGCCGCCCGGAAGATCGCTTTGCGACACATCGCCCGTGACGACCATGCGCGAATCCTCGCCAAGGCGCGTCAGAAACATCTTCATCTGCGCCGAGGTGCAGTTCTGCGCCTCGTCCAGGATGACGAAGGAATGCGCCAGCGTGCGGCCGCGCATGAAGGCCAGCGGCGCCACCTCGATGACGCCGGTCTCCATCATGCGCGTGGCCTTGTCGCCGATGGTGTCGAACAGCGCGTCGTAGAGCGGGCGCAGATAGGGATCGATCTTCTCTTTCAGATCGCCAGGCAGGAAGCCGAGACGTTCGCCGGCCTCCATGGCCGGGCGGGACAGGATCAGCCGTTCGACCTTCCGCTCATAGAGAAGATGCGCGCCGAAGGCGGCGGCGAGATACGTCTTGCCCGTGCCGGCCGGGCCGATGCCGAAGACAAGCGGATGGGTACGCATCAGGTCCAGATACGCCGCCTGCGCGGGCGAACGCGCGCGAATGACGCGCGATGCGGCGGTCTTGATCGAAGGCTGCCCGAAATCCGCCGACGCGCGATTGTCCGGTTTGTGGGACGCGAAGCGGATTTCAGCGTCGACCTCCGCAGCGCTCACGCTGTCTCCTGCCTCGGCGCGTGCATAGAGCGCGCGCAGCACGGCGGCTGCGCGTTCGCGCGCATCCGGCGCGCCCTCGACGGATACCAGATTGCCGCGCATATCGACGCGCACATTCAGGCTCTTCTCGATGTGCACGAAGTTGCGATGCTGCGAACCGCCGAGCGCCGCCAGAAGAGCGTTGTCGGAAAACTCCAGCGTCAACTGCTCGCGCTTCTTGCCCTTCGCGCTCACGAAGCGGCCCCGGCGCGGCGCGGCGCGGTCAGAACCTGCGCCGAAAGGCTGTTCGGGAAGACGGACTGGATTCGAACCGGCACAATCTGGCCCAGAAGGTGATCGGCATCGTCGGCGTGAACCGGCTGCAGATAAGGGCTGCGGCCGATCGCCTGTCCTGCCTGCCGTCCGGGCTTTTCGAACAGCACATCCATCGCCTTGCCTTCGCAGGATTCGTTGAACGCACGCTGCTGCGCAAAGAGAAGCGACTGCAATTCTTCCAGCCGCGCGGCTTTCACCTCCTCGGCGACCTGCATCTGCGTCGCCGCCGGCGTTCCCGGGCGCGGGCTGTACTTGAACGAGAAATGCGAGGCGTAGCCCACCGCGCGCACCAGCGCCATCGTATCGGCGAAATCCCCGTCGCTCTCGCCGGGGAAGCCGACGATGAAATCGGAAGAAAGCGCGATATCGGGCCGCGCGGCGCGGATGCGATCGACCAGCCGCAGATATTCGTCGCGCGTATGCTGGCGGTTCATCGCGTCCAGGATGCGGTCCGCGCCCGACTGCACGGGAAGATGCAGATAGGGCATGAGGGCTTCGACATCGCGATGGGCGTCGATGAGATCATCGGCCATGTCGCGCGGGTGGCTCGTGGTGTATCGGATGCGATCGACACCCTTGATCGTGGCGAGCCTGCGGATGAGTTTTGCGAGGCTCCACGCCTCGCCATCCGCGCCTTCGCCGCGATAGGCGTTCACGTTCTGCCCGAGCAGCGTGATCTCGCGCACGCCCTTCTCGGCGAGCTTGCGCGCTTCGCGTTCGATCTGCGCCACCGGCCGCGAATATTCCGCGCCGCGCGTGTATGGCACGACGCAGAAGGTGCAGAACTTGTCGCAACCTTCCTGCACGGTGAGGAACGCCGTCGGCCCGCTGGTCGCGATGTCTTCGGGCAAGGTGTCGAATTTCTCTTCGACCGGGAAATCGGTGTCGAGCGCATGGCCCTTTTCGCGGCTGATGCGCGCGATCAATTCCGGCAAGCGATGGTAGCTCTGAGGACCGACCACCACGTCCACCGCGCTTTGCCGCTTCACGATCTCCGCGCCTTCGGCCTGCGCAACGCAGCCCGCCACCGCGATCAGCATCCTGCCGCCGGCCTGCGCCTTCTCTTCCTTCAGCACACGCAGCTTGCCGAGTTCGGAATAGACCTTGTCGGCCGCCTTCTCGCGGATGTGGCAGGTGTTGAGGATGACCATGTCGGCCGCATCCGGCGCATCGGCCGGGGCGTAGCCCAGCGGCGCCAGCAGATCCGCCATGCGGGCGGAATCATAGACGTTCATCTGGCAGCCATAGGTCTTGATGAAGAGCTTTTTCATCGGCTTTTGGGCGGTTGCCGGGGCGTTATGGGCCGAAAGGACGGTATCGGACAAGCTGTACCCTTGGGCTTACTCGGCAGCCGCCGGAAGCTGCGCCGGAACCGACTGCTGCCGCCCCGCAAGCCCTGCCAGCGCCAGCGCCTGCCCCTGCCGGATCCTGTCTTCGACAATCCGCGCCAGGTTCTTGCGTCCCCCGACCTGGTCCACCATCAACGGCTCGTGGAACTGGATGACGAGATCCACCGGACCCGTCTTCAGGCCTTCCCACAGATGATCGACGAGTTCCATGTCGCCGTACCAGGCATAGAGCGGCCGGTTTTCGCGGCCCATCGGAATGCCATGCAGGCCCGTATAGGTGATCGACACCGGCTGCACCGGCACATAGACCGGATTGCCCAGCGCATCGGTTCCGACTTGCGATTCCGCCGCGCCCATCAGCGCGCTCTTGAACGGCAGAACGCGGTTGCCGTCATTGGACGTGCCTTCCGGAAACAGGACAAGCGCGTCGCCTTCGCGCAGACGGTCGCGGATCTGGTCGCGCGATTCACCGGTCTTGGAACGGCGCTCGCGCTCGACAAACACCGTGCGCTGCAGCCGGGCGAAGGTGCCGAACAACGGCCATGACGCCACTTCGCTCTTGGCGACGAAGGACACGCGCGCAATGCCGCCCAGCGCAAGAATGTCGAGATAGGAGGTGTGATTGGACACCATCAGCACGCCGCGGTCCTGCACCGGCATTCCGATGATGGTGACGCGGATGCCGAAGAGCCGCGAGAGAAAGCGCTGGTAGCGCTCCGGGATGTTCTTGTAGCCGAAGACTTTGAAGCGCAGCGCGAAGGACTGGTAGGGGATCACCACCAGTGCCGACAGCAGGAACGACGTAAGGATATACGTGGCGCGAAGCGAGCCCATGGAATTCAGTGACCTGTTGGCTTCTTGCCGCCGCGCGGGACGCCATAAAGTTCCAGCCGGTGGTCGACCAGCTCGAAGCCGAGCTCCTCGGCGATCATGCGCTGCAGGCGCTCGATATCCTCGTTGCGGAATTCGATGACGCGGCCGGTCTGCAGATCGATGAGGTGATCGTGATGAGCGTCCGGCACCTCCTCATAGCGCGAGCGGCCGTCGCGAAAATCGTGGCGCTCCAGGATGCCCGCATCCTCGAACAGCTTCACCGTGCGATAGACCGTGGCGATGGAGATATGCGGATCGATGGCGGAGGCGCGGCGATAAAGCTCCTCGGCGTCCGGATGGTCCTCGGCTTCCGACAGCACGCGCGCGATCACCCGGCGCTGCTCCGTCATCCTCAGGCCCTTGTCCGCGCACAGTTGCTCGATTCGGGTCACGCCCTGCTTCCCATCCTGCTGCAGCCCAACTTTAGAGGGTTTTTCCGGAATTTCCCATCGCAAGCGGCAGGGCGGCCGATAGAACGAGGGCGTCTTCGCCGTCCTCATAATAGGCCGTGCGCCGGCCCACTTCGCGAAAGCCGTATTTTCCATAGAGGTTTCGCGCCGGAAGGTTGGCGGCGGCGACCTCCAGGAAGATGCGGGCTGCGCCTTCCGTGGCTGCCCGGTGACAGGCCTGCTCCAGAAGCCGCGATGCGAGGCCTCGCTGGCGCATATCGGGACTGACGGCGACAGAGAGGATTTCGGTTTCGTCGGCAGCGACGCGTGCCAGAATGAAGCCGCTCAGATCATCTTCGTCCGCCACCAGCGCGAAAACGCCCCGTCCGTCGAGCAGGCTTTTCATCGCCGCTTCATCCCAGGCGCGGGCGAAGGCGCGCGCATGCAGGTCGGCGAGCCCGGAAAGATCGCGTGGCGTGGCGGGGCGGATCGTCATGCCGATGCTGGAAGCTTCGCATCCGGCGCGCGAAGATAGAGTGGGTGCGGGGCGCCGGACGGCTCAAGCGCCGACAGCGCCAGCCTTGCCACCCAGAGCGCATCCGGCTGGCGGATGGACGTGACGCGGGCCTGCTTCAATTTCGTTGCGACCGTTTCCGCCGCGGTACCGCAAATCGCAACCGCAGCGCCCGGCGGAATCGCTTCTGCGATTCTGCGCGCGACATCGTCCAGCAGCAGGATTTCCGGTGCAATCAGAAGCCCATCCCTCGAGGCGACGGCGAGATAGGCTTCGCCGCGGCGCGCATCGTGGACGGCGGCGGCAAATTCAAGCCTCGTCTCGTCCTGCGCCGCCGCGCACATCGCTTCCAGTGTCGTGACGCCGATGAGCGGCCGTTTCAGCGCGACGCGCAGGCCGCGCATGAACGCAAGGCCGACGCGCTGGCCTGTGAACGTGCCGGGACCCGTTGTCACGGCAAGGCGGTCAAGATCGGCGAAGGTGACGCTGGAACTGCGCATGGCATCTTCCACCATCGGTGCCAGGGCTTCGGCGTGACCCCGCTCCATCGCCTCGAAGCGGTGCGCCAGCACGCGCGCGCCGTCCAGCACCGCAACAGAGCAGGCGCCAAGCGCGGTGTCGGCGGCGAGAATCTTCACGTCAGACCGATTCGACGGCGGTCACTTCCGGAATGTAGTGACGCAGCATGTTCTCGATACCGTTCTTCAGCGTCATCGTGGAGGAAGGGCAGCCCGCACAGGAGCCGCGCATGTGCAAGGACACGACGCCCGAGCTTCCGTCATAGGAGCGGAAGATGATGTCGCCGCCGTCGTTGGCGACGGCGGGGCGCACGCGCGTGTCGAGCAGTTCCTTGATCTGCGAAACGATCTCGGCGTCGTCTTCGGAGAAACTCTCTTCGTCGGAAGCCTCGTCGCTGCCGCCTTCGATGAGCGGCGCGCCGCGCGTGAAATGTTCCATGATCGCGCCGAGGATCGAGGGCTTCAGATGCCGCCAGTCGCTCTTCTCCGACTTGGTCACGGAGATGAAATCCGAACCGAAGAACACGCGCGTCACGTCGCTGTTCGCGAACAGCGCGCGCGCCAGCGGCGAACGCTCGGCGGCTGCGGCGTCGGGAAAATCGGCGACGGAGGCTTCGCCCATGACCTCGCGGCCGGGCAGGAACTTCAAGGTCGCGGGATTCGGCGTGGACTCGGTCTGAATGAACATCGGCACTCTCCAATCGGGCTTTACATGGACCCGGCCCGGAGTGCGATCAAGACCGCTCAGAAATCGGAGACGATGCCCTTCTTTTCCCAGTCGCCATACCGCGTGGGTTCAGGGCCTTTGGGCCCATTCACCTCTTTCGGGTGGGGGCTTTCCGGCGGCTGGGCGGCGCGGCGCTGGTCGGCTTCGGCGCGAGCGCGTTCGCCAGCCTCGCGGATGCGTCGTGCGATCCCTGCCTTGCCCGGTTTCTTTGCCGTTGCCATGACGATGAGCTAGGACCCGGGAATGCGAAAGGCAAGAGCATGAGTGTCGCCGGGGTTCCGGCACGCGCCGCGGCGGTGAAAATCCTGGGCGACGTGCTGCGCAAGCGCCGCCCCCTGGATGCCGTGGAAACCGATGTGATCGCACAAAGCGGTCTTGAGCCCCGCGATGCGGGTTTCGCGCGCGCCATCGCCGGCGAGACCTTGCGCCGCTTCGGGCAGATCGACGCGCTCATCCGCGCCTTCGTGCCC
>DATIVW010000271.1:0-2752 GCA_035465595.1 Rhizomicrobium sp.
GATGCGGCGAAGACCGTGAACTACTGGGCCAACGAGGGCGCGACCTCGTTCAAGCTCTACACCAACATCACCCGCGCCGAAGCCAGGGCGGCCATAGACGCGGCCCACGCCCGCGGGCTGAAAGTGACGGGCCACATCTGCTCGCTCACCTATCGCGAAGCCGCCGAGCTCGGCATCGACAATCTGGAGCATGGCTTCGCGGTGATGACCGATTTCAACACGGACAAGAAACCGGACGAGTGTCCCGCCGGGTCGCAGCAGGCCCTTGCCGACCTGGACGTGAACAGCGAGGGCGTGAAGTCGCTGATCGCGCTGCTGGTGAAGAAGCACGTCGCGCTGACGTCGACACAAACCGTATTCGAGACCTTCACGCCCGGCCGTCCCGAAGCGCCGGAGGCGGCGCGGGCGATGCTCATTCCCGAGCTGCGGAAGGATTACGAGGATGGATGGTCGAAGGCCGTCAGCAATCCGCGTATGAAGCCCTATGCCGTGATCTTTCCCAAGCTGATGAAGCTGGAGAAGATGTTCGTGGAGGCTGGAGGCACGTTGCTCGCGGGTACCGATCCCACCGGCTATGGCGGCGTGGTGCCGGGCTTCTCCGGAAAGCGCGAAGTCGAACTGCTGGTGGAGGAGGGCTTCAGCTTTCCACAGGCGCTGAAGATCTCCACCCTGAATGGCGCGCGCTATCTGGGCCGCGACAGGGATGTGGGCTCGCTCACGGTCGGCAAGCGCGCCGACATGGCGGTCGTCGAAGGCGATCCCGCGAAGAACCCTTCGGCCATTGAAGCCATGCCGCTCGTGTTCAAGAAGGGCATCGGCTACGACAGCAACGCGATATTCGAAGCCTTGAAGGGTCAGGTCGGCCTTTATTAACGCCGCGCCCATTGACCGGGTGGCTGCGGAACTGTCGAACTCAGGACATGAAGGCTCTCCCGCTTATTGTGTGCGCCGCCGCGCTCGGCCTGTCCGCCTGCGCCGGCGACGATCATCCCAGCCGCAAGCCGCCGGAGGCGCCGTGGCATCCCGCGACACAGATGCTGCAAAAATACGTGACCAACACGGACGGCAGCCTGACCCGGGCGCAGATGGAGGCGGGCCTCCGCAAGGACTTCGACACCGCCGACAAGAACAAGACCAACTGTCTCGACACCGACGAGGTTCGCGCCATCAACGAAGAGCGTCTGGCCGAGGATCAATCCACCGCATCGCCGCTGGTGGATTTCACAGGCAGGGGCTGCATCGATTTCGAGACCTTCTCCAACACGCCACGCTCACTGTTCCAGGCGCTGGATCGCGACAACAATGGTATTCTCACCTCGCAGGAACTGCATCCCTGGCTCCCGCTGCCGAGGAAAGACGATGACCAGAGTGCCTCGCCGAGGGAACATCGCGACGCTCATTCCGGCGACGAAGGCGGCAATTAGCGCAGCGTTTGTCGCGGCTTGACTTGGGAGAGGGCGGGCCGTACATCCGCCGTCCTTCGCGGGTTCGCCCGCGAGCGCCCGCGGGGGCGTAGCTCAGTTGGTTAGAGTGACGGCCTGTCACGCCGTAGGTCGCGGGTTCGAGCCCCGTCGCTCCCGCCATTTTCTCTCCGAAAATATATCCCCAGCCAGTCGCGAACGACTCGCAACTGAAGCACGAAAAGTCGCGGAATAATCCTGTTTTCGGCAGGCGAATCTTGCTCTAAACCCGCGTTGCCAGCGGGCCTTAATCTCTGTTACTGCACCCGCGAAATAACCAGGTTTTGCCCGCGCAAACGGCTTGCCCGCGAGGTGTGCAGAACCAGTCAGGACCTAAGTCATGGAAGGCCTGCTGATCGAGTATTTGCCGATCCTGCTGTTCATCGGGATCGCCGGGGTGGTCAGCCTCGCATTGCTGCTGGTCCCTTTCGTCATCGCCCCTTCCAAACCAGACCCCGAGAAACTCTCCGCCTATGAGTGCGGTTTTCCCGCATTCGGCGACGCACGCATGAAGTTCGACGTGCGGTTCTACCTGGTGTCGCTGCTCTTCATCATCTTCGACCTCGAAGTCGCCTTCCTGTTTCCGTGGGCCATCACGTTGACCAAGACCGGCGCCTTTGCCTTCTGGTCGATGATAGTGTTCCTGGGCGTGCTGACGGTGGGCTTCATCTATGAATGGAAGAAAGGCGCGCTCGAATGGGAGTGATTCTTCCCGCAGGTTCAGCAGCGCGCAGCGGCGTCGAGGGCGGCAACCCGTCCATCACCGACAACGATCCCTATTTCCGGCAGATGCAGGCGGAGATGCACGAGAAGGGTTTTCTCGTTGCGTCCGCCGACGCGCTCATCAACTGGGCGCGCACCGGCTCGCTGATGTGGATGACCTTCGGCCTCGCATGCTGCGCGGTCGAGATGATGCAGGCGTCCATGCCGCGCTACGACCTTGAGCGCTTCGGTTTCGCGCCGCGCGCCTCGCCGCGGCAGGCCGACGTGATGATCGTGGCCGGTACGCTCGTGAACAAGATGGCGCCCGCGCTGCGCAAGGTCTACGACCAGATGCCCGAGCCGCGCTACGTGATATCGATGGGATCCTGCGCGAATGGGGGCGGCTACTACCACTATTCCTACTCCGTCGTGCGCGGCTGCGACCGCATCGTGCCGGTGGACATCTACGTGCCGGGCTGCCCGCCGACGGCGGAAGCGCTCGTCTATGGCGTGATGCTGCTGCAGCGGAAGATCCGCCGCACCGGCAATATCGATCGCTGAGGACAGATGGCGGACCTGAACGATCTTGG
>DATIVW010000272.1:0-3346 GCA_035465595.1 Rhizomicrobium sp.
CGCAAGAACGCGCAGGGAGCGCTCCGGTCCGGTTCCGACGTCGTCCTGCAGGGCCATGGGAGTTTCCGCTGAAGTTTCAGGCTTATACCCGAAAGCTCAGGCCTCGGCCAACAAAAGAAGATTCACCTTGAGCGGGTCCAGACCGCGTTTTTCCTGCGACGAGGTGACAAAAATTTCGGGATAGGCGGCGGTGTGCCGCGCGGCTTTTGCCTCTGTTTCCGCAACGACGCTCTTCAGCTCCGCCGGTTTCAGCTCGTCGATCTTGGTGAGCGTCACCAGCGTGGACATCGCGGCCTGGTCCAGAAGGGTCAGCACTTCCTCGTCGCTGTCCATGATCCCGCGCCGCGAATCCACCAGCAGCACCACGCGGCGAAGGGACGGCCGCCCGCGCAGATAGGCGGTGATGAGATGATTCCACTCCGCCGTCATCGCCTTGGAGGCCTTGGCGTAACCGTAGCCGGGCAAGTCCACCAACATGACGCGTGCGCCAAGATTGAAGAAGTTGATCTGGCGCGTGCGCCCCGGCGTGTGACTCACCCGCGCCAGCGTCGAGCGGCCGGTGATGGCATTGATGAGGCTGGACTTGCCGGCGTTCGAGCGGCCGACGAATGCGATCTCCGGCAGGCTCGCCGGCGGAAATACGTCGGGCGTCGTTGCGCCCGCCACGAAGTCGCACGGCCCGGCAAACAGCTTGCGCGCGCGCTCGCTGTCCGCGCGTTTCTCGTCGTCGGTCTTGTCCTCGCCGCTCACTCGGCCGGCTTCGGCTTTGTGGCCCACGGAAGCTTCAGGTTGTTGAAGAGATGAATCTCCACGCCGTGCCGGCGCATCATCACATATTGCTGGATGAGCGTGAGGAAATTGCTCCAAGTGTAATAGATCACCAGGCCCGACGGCAGCGAGGCGAACATGAAGGTGAAGATGATGGGCATGTAGCCGAACATCTGCGCCTGTACCGGATCGGCCGGCGCCGGGTTCATCTTCGTCTGGACCCATTGGGTGATGCCCAGCAGCACGGGCCAGATGCCGATGCTGAGGAAGGAGAGGAACGACGGCAATATGGCGTGCGGATTGAACGGCAAAAGGCCGAACAGGTTGATGAGCGAGGTGGGATCGGGCGCGGACAGATCCTTGATCCAGCCATAGAACGGGGTGTGATACATCTCGATGGTGACGAGGAACACCTTGTACAGCGAGAACATGATCGGGATCTGGATCAGCATCGGCAGGCAGCCGGAGACCGGATTCACCTTCTCGCGCTGATAGAGCGCCATCATCTCCTGCTGCTGCGCCACGCGGTCGTCGCCGTGGCGCTCCTTGATGCGCTCCATTTCCGGCTGCAGCTTCTTCATGCGCGTCATCTGCTTGAAGCCTGCATTGGCGAGCGGGAACAGCGCCGCGCGGATCAGCACCGTGAGCAGCAGAATGGCGAGGCCGAAATTGCCGAGGAAGGCGTAAGACTTGTCGAGAATCCAGAACATCGGCCGCGTGAAGAACGAGTACCAGCCCCAGTCGATGGCGTAATCGAACTTGGCGATGCCGAGGTTCTTCTCATAGTCCTGGATGACGGACACCACCTTGGCGCCCGCAAACAGCCGTTGCGTGACAGCTATGGTTTGCCCCGGATTCACGGTGTGTGCGCCAAGGCGATAATCGGCCTGGTACGCCTTGGTGTCGCGATAGGGCGAGGCGCTGAAGCTGGCGTCCATCGCTTCGTTCTGGGGCGGCACGACGGCGGCCATCCAGTACTTGTCGGTGATGCCGAGCCAGCCGCCATTGGAATGGAATGTCTGCGGCGGCTCGTCCTTCTTGAAGTCGTCGTACTTGGCGTCCTTCAGCGAGCCGTCGGCCACGCCGACATAGCCTTCATGCAGCGACCAGTAATGCTGTGTCTCGGGTGGCACGCCCTGGCGCGCGACATAGGCATAGGGGAACAGCGTGTGCGTCTTGCCACCGGTGTTGGCGACGCTGTCGCTGACGGTGAACATGTATTGGTCGTCCACCGCGATGGTGCGGGTGAAGACGAGGCCTTCGCCATTGTCCCAGCGCAGCGTCACCGGATGGTCCGGCGACAAGACCTTGCCGCTCTGCAGCGTCCACGGCGTGTTGTCGTCGGGCAGCTTCACGTGATCGCCCGTCGCGGCCACCCAGCCATAGATCGCGTAATAGGGATAGGCCGTGCTCTTGGGCGAGAGCAGAACGATCTCCGGGCTCTTCGGATCGACCGTCTCGTGATAGCGGCGCAATTGAAGATCGTCGAAGCGCGCGCCCGTCAGGCTCAGCGAGCCGTCGACGGTCGGCGTCGAGATCACCACGCGTCCGCCTGTCGCCTTGAGCGCCTGTCCACGCGGAATGACGTTCGCGATCTGCTGCGCCTTTGCGGCGATCGCTTCCGGTTTGGTCTCGGCGCCTTTCTGTTTCGCAAGGTACGCCTGCTTCTGCTGCTCCGCCTTCATCTGCGGACCGGCCACGAAATATTGCCAGCCGAACAGCACGGCGGCGGACAGCAGCACGGCGAGCAGGAGATTCTTGTTTTCCATTGTTCTTCTTCTGGGTCTCTATTTGCGCGGCGGCACGGGATCGAAACCTTCCGATCCGCCCAGCCAGTGAATGGGGTGGCAGCGGCCGATGCGCTTCAGCGCCAGCCAGAATCCCTTGAGCGGCCCATGAGTCTGGATCGCCTCGATAGCATATTGCGAACATGTCGGCTCATAGCGGCACGCCGGCGGCAGCAGCGGCGACAGGAAGCGCCGATAGAAGCGAATCGGCGCCACCAGCGCGGCAACGCCTGCGCGTCTGAGCAGCGATGGCGCTTCCTTCGTCAATTCGCATCTCCCCGATTGGGCTTGTCGAGCCGGGCGTGGGCAGCGCCGAGAGCGCCCGAAAGATCGTTGAGCAGATCGGCAAACGCCCGTGTCAGTGTCGCCGTCCGCGCGACCAGAACATAGTCATGCCCCCCACGGCCATGAAGGGGAAGCACCGCCGCAGCGGCGGCCCGCAGCCGCCTCTTGGCCCGATTGCGGGCAACGGCATTGCCCACCTTGCGGCTGGCGGTGAAGCCCACCCGGATATGGCCGTCCCTGGCGTCCGGCGTGGGGCAAAGTTCCAGGGTCAGGCCGGCAGTCGAGCGGCGTATCCCGCGCGCGGCGCGCAGGAAATCTGGACGATTTTTAAGGCGATCCATGACGGGCATCTTGGGCCCGCGGGTCGGGTTAGGCGGAGAGTTTCTTGCGGCCATGCGCACGGCGGCGCGCCAGCACCTTGCGTCCGCCGGCCGTGGCCATGCGCGAACGGAATCCATGACGGCGCTTGCGGACGATCTTGCTCGGCTGATAGGGGCGCTTCATGG
>DATIVW010000273.1:0-2745 GCA_035465595.1 Rhizomicrobium sp.
GGCGTTCCTGCGCTTCGATCGACAAGGTCGCGATCGGGCGCGCGTCGAGGCGCTTCAAGGCGATGGGTTCGCCGGTCTCTTCGCAGAAACCATAGGAGCCGTCCTCGATGCGGCGCAGCGCGGCGTCGATCTTGGCGATCAGCTTGCGCTGGCGGTCGCGGGTGCGAAGCTCCAGCTGCCGTTCGGCTTCGGTGGAGGCGCGGTCGGCGAGATCGGCGAAAGGCGTCGTCTCGGCCTGCAGGTTCTGGATGGTCTCGCGGCTTTCGCGAAGGATGTCATCCTTCCACGAGAGCAGCTTGCGGCGGAAATATTCGCGCTGCCGCTCATTCATAAAGGGTTCGTTTTCGGCTGGCTTGTAACCGGACGGCAGTTCAACACCCATTGGGCACACCCCAGTTAGATGACTCGCCCTCACACTGAGCGGGCGGGTTTATACAGAGCCCTGCCGCCCCCGGCAAATGGTTTCGGCGGCGTCCAGATTGACGGAAATGTCTTGTTCCACAGGGGCTTAGCTGGCCAGCTGTTCGCTTTGCTCGAGCTTGGCGAGCTCCACCCGGGCGCGAAGCTCGATCTCATCGAGCACGCTTTGCAGCTTGGGATCGGCGAAGCCTTCCTGACGCTTGCTGACGGCGGTGGCGAGCCTGTTCAAGGTCGCGCGTGGAATGCCGCCAGCCAGAAGCCCGTCGCGCACTTCGTCCAGCATGTCGAGAAGACGCTCGCCATGCTGAAGCCCGCGCGAGCGGCCGCTGGTGGAATCATCGATTCCCTGCAGCGTGAGGATGCTTTCGACGGATGCGATGGCGCCGGGCGCCGCCACGGTTTGCGCGCGCGGCTGCTCGACGGCGTCGGAAACCTTGAAGGCGCTGTCGGTCGATGCCGAACCACCCGCCACGCGGCGGACGGCGGTCGATCCAACACGGCCTGTGCTTTTGATCTCCACGAGCGGAATCATCCCACTGCGACGGACCAGCATCGCGCAACATGGTTAAGTTTGGCCTAACGGGATCAGGCCCGATGGTAGGGGTGGCCGGCGAGGATCGTGATGGCGCGGTAGATCTGCTCGGACAGCATCGCGCGCACCAGAAGATGCGGCCAGGTCTGCGGCCCGAAGGCCAAGCTTCGCCCAGCCTTGATGCGGTCGGGCAATGCCAGGCCGTCCGGTCCGCCGATCACGAACGCCAGGTCGCGCGCGCCCGCATCGCGCATGGCGCCCAGCATCTCCGCGAATGAATCCGACGTCATGCCCTTGCCCTTGGCATCGAGCAGAATGACATGCGCGCCTTCGGGAATGCGCGCAGCCAGCCGCTCACCTTCCTCGGCGATGCGCGAACGGGTCTCGCGCAGCTTGGAAACGTTTACTTCGTCGATCGTGACGGAGATGAAGCCCGCGCGCTTTCCCATCGCGCGCGCGCGATTGGCGTAGTCCTCGGTCAGCGCGCCTTCCGGGGTTCCGCGCGACTGTCCGACGGCGATGATCGCGAGGCGCATTCAGCGCGCCGCGCGGACAGCCGGTTCGTCCACGCTCCACATGCCTTCGAGGTCGTAATAGCTGCGCACTTCGGGCCGGAAGATGTGGACGATCACGTCGCCCGCATCGACAAGGACCCAGTCGCCCTGCGCCGCGCCGTCGATGGGGCGCGTGCCGTAGCCGGCTTCCTTCAGCTTGCGCGCCAGGTGTTCTGCGATGGAGGCGACATGGCGCGAGGAGCGCCCGGTCGCGATGATGAGCGCATCGGCCAGCGATGAGCGGCCTTCCAGATCGATCGTCACGATGTCTTCGGCCTTGTCGTCGTCCAGCGACTTGATGATGCGCGCCAAAAGATCGGACTGCTTCTTCGCGGGCGCGATCTTCTCGATCCGGGCCGCTCTCGATTTTGTCCTGGCGGTTTTTTCTGGCTTCCCGGCGGCCTTTGCCGCCTTCGCGGGTTTGGTCGCTTTCGCGGGCTTTGCCGGCTTTGCGGCCTTCTTCGGCGTTGCTTTCGCGCCGGTGGTCTTGCGGGTCAGAATTCCACTCCTTCGTTCATCGCAGATTGGCGCGCGAAGAACTGGACGTTCAAAATACCGCCAGCGACCGCGCTCCCTTATCCCTGCAGGGGCAACCCTATCATGCCGCGATTACCGGCTCCAACTAGGGCTGGCAGGCCAGAAAGAGATTTTCCTGCCAGTCCGTCTTCGCCCGCAATTGCGTGGCACTCAGCGGGTTGCGCGGGCCATCGATGACGGTGATGCAAGGCAGTTCCCGCTTGGTGAGGCAAGAATGCTCGCAGCGGCGGCCGGAAAGCCGTTGCGCCGCCTTGGCGTGGAGCGGCGCCAGCGTGGAACCGGGTCGCATCACGACGGCGATGGGAATGCGCTTCAGGATGTCCTGCCAGCGCTTCCAACGGCGGAAGCTCGCCAGATTGTCCGATCCCATCAGCCAGATGAAATCGACTTCGGGAAAGCGATGCTGAAGCTTGGTGATGGTGTCGATGGAATAGCGCGTGCCCAAATCCTTCTCGATATCCATGACGATGATGCGCGGATGGTTCTCGAACAGCGACGCGGCGTAGGCGAGCCGGTGCTGCAGCGGCGCCATGCCGATGCTCGGCTTGAGCGGATTCTGCGGCGCGACCAGCCACCACACATAATCGAGGCCGAGCTTCTTCATGGCCAGATCGCTGATGTGCAGGTGGCCTTCATGCGCGGGATTGAATGATCCGCCGAGGAGGCCGATGCGCATTCCCCGCGCCACAGGGCCCGGCGGCT
>DATIVW010000274.1:0-13423 GCA_035465595.1 Rhizomicrobium sp.
CCCCTGCGCGGTTCGGCCCTCATACCAGCCGAACCAATTGGCGCGTCCTGTCCGATAACTGACCACCGCCAGCGCGCATCCTGCTCCCAGAAGCACCAGATTGCCGAACAACAGGCGATTGACGTCGCGCGTGTTGAACCCCGCCAGCCAGACGCCGGTCTTGAACAGAAGCGAAAACACAATGAGCACGGCGATTGCGTGCAGAAGATAGCGGCGCGGCGTGAAAGCGATGACGAAGGGCCAGAACAAATAGAACTGTTCCTCGACCGAAAGACTCCAGAAGACGTTGTCCGGGTGTCCCAGCGCGATCCAGACGTTGGTAAGATACGCGACATGCCAGGGCCATGAACCTGCAATCGGTTCGATGCCCAGCAGCACAAGCGCCAGGATCACCGCGTAGAATGCCGGCATGAGGCGCAGCAGACGGCGCACATAAAAATCGAGCCATACCGCACGCTTGCTTTCGACATGCGCGTCGAAGCTTTCCAGCAAAATTCCGCTTATCAGAAAGCCGCTCAGCGTGAAGAAGCATCCCACGCCCACGGAACCCGCACCGATGGGGATGTGTTCGTTGAGCGCGCTGCCGCCAAAATGTTCGACCATGACAAGCAACAACGCGAAAGCGCGAAGCGTGTCCAGATGCTTCATGCGCATGCGACTGACACCGGCCTTATGTTCTGTCTGGCTCTCTGGATACCTCTATCATCATGAATTGTCAGTGCTAGTTGTTCCATGTGCAACGCAGCGCATGTCACGTCTTTATCACAACAAGCGCAGCGTTCCTCGATTACGGTTGCGGAACAATCTGAAATGGGAATCTGAATTATGCGCATCGTGATGATCGGGGCGGGGTATGTCGGCTTGGTTTCGGGCGCGTGCCTTTCGCAGTTCGGTCATGAAGTGATCTGTATCGACAATGACGCGAGCCGCATTCGCGCACTGGAGGCAGGCGTCATTCCGATCTATGAGCCGGGACTCGACGAAATCGTCGCCAGCAACATGCGCGCAAAGCGCCTGTCCTTCGTCAGCGACATGGGCACGGCGGTGCGCCGCGCCGAAGCTGTGTTCATTGCCGTTGGAACTCCAACTCGCCGCGGCGACGGCCACGCCGATCTCACCTATGTTTTCCAGGCCGCGAGCGAGATCGCCACGCATCTCGACGGCTATACGGTGGTGGTGAACAAATCTACGGTTCCGGTGGGAACCGGACGCGAAGTGCATGCCTTCATCCGCGCCGCTCGCCCCGATGCGGATTTCGACGTCGCCTCCAATCCGGAGTTCCTGCGAGAAGGTTCCGCGATCGAGGATTTCCAGCGCCCGGACCGGGTAGTGGTGGGCTGTGACAGCGAGCGGGCTCGCGATGTGATGCGCGAGGTCTATCGTCCGCTCTACATCAGCGAAACGCCGATGCTGTTCACAAGCCGCGAAAGCGCGGAACTGATCAAATACGCGTCCAACGCGCTGCTGGCGACGAAGATAACCTTCATCAACGAGATGGCGGATCTGTGCGAGAAAGTCGGCGCGGACGTGAAGGACGTGGCGCGCGGCATTGGACTCGACAAGCGCATCGGTTCGAAATTTCTACACGCCGGCCCCGGGTTCGGCGGCTCCTGCTTTCCGAAGGACACGCTTGCCCTGCTCAAGACCTCGCAGGACCACCGGGCAACGAGCCGGATCGTCGAGGCGGTGGTCGCTGTGAACGATGCGCGCAAGCGCGCGATGGCGGACAAGATCGCGGAAGCGTTCGGCGATGTACGCGGAAAGACGGTCGCGCTGCTGGGGCTCACGTTCAAACCCAATACCGATGACATGCGGGAGGCGCCAGCACTCGCCATCGTGCCCGCGCTGCAAGCGATGGGCGCAAAGGTTCGCGCTTACGATCCGGAGGGCATGGAACAGGCGCGCGAATTGATGAACGTCGAAACCTGTGCCGATGCCTACGAAACCATGGCCAACGCCGACGGGCTGGTCCTGCTGACGGAATGGAACGAATTTCGCGCCCTCAACCTGGTGCGCGTGGGCGAGCTCCTCAAGCGCAAGCTGATTGTCGATCTGCGCAACATCTATGACCCTTCCCAGATGGAGTCCTACGGCTTCACATATATAAGCGTCGGGCGCAGGCCGGCAGGGCTTTCCGCGAACGCCGCGCCTGCCGGGGCGGAGATGGCGGCGGAATGATCCTCGTCACAGGCGCCGGCGGCTTCATCGGCTTTCACGTTGCGCGAGCCCTGCTGGCACGCGGCGAGCAGGTCGTCGGAATCGACAATCTCAACGATTATTACGATCCAGCGCTGAAGGGCGCGCGGATCGACCAGCTGATCCGCGACAAGGACTTTGTTTTCCGCAAGCTCGACATCTCGCGGCCCGAGCTGGTCCTACCGCTCGCGGAGGAATGGCCGGAGATCGATGGTGTCGTCCATCTCGCCGCACAGGCCGGCGTTCGCTATTCGCTGGAGAACCCGTTCGCCTACGTGCAGGCGAATGTGATGGGGCAGGTGACGATGCTCGAGCTCGCGCGGCGACTGAAATCGCTCGGGCATTTCGTCTACGCCAGTTCCTCGTCGGTCTATGGCGCCAATCGGAAAGTGCCTTTCTCGATTGAAGACGATGTTGGTGCTCCGCAATCGCTCTATGCAGCGACCAAGCGATCGGATGAGCTGATCGCCTATACCTATGCGCATCTTTATGGTGTGCGCTGCACGGGTCTTCGGTTTTTTACCGTCTATGGCCCCTGGGGCCGGCCGGACATGGCTTATTATGCCTTCACACGTGCGATTACCGAGGGCGAGCCCATCCGCATCTTCAATCGCGGGGAAATGTGGCGCGATTTTACCTATATCGACGACATCGTGCAGGGCACATTGCGGGCGCTGGATCGTCCGGCATCGGGAAAGCCGCCGCATGTGCTTTACAATCTGGGCAACTGCAAGCCGCATAAACTGACGGATTTTGTGGCGACGCTTGAGAAGTGCCTTGGACGCAAGGCGGAGATCGTGCTCGAGCCGATGCAGCCCGGTGATGTGCCTTCCACCTTCGCGGACATCGAAACCAGCCGCAGGGATCTGGGTTTTGAGCCGGTGACGTCTTTGGAGACCGGCCTGCAGAATTTCGTCAGATGGTACATCGACCGCCATCCGGTCCAGGCTCCTGCGCAGTCGACGCGCAGCATGCGTCTCCAGAGCGCGGGACTATCATGACGCAGCGCGCGATGTGTCTGGCCGAATCCTGCCGTCGTCGATTCCGGTCGCCTACCGATACGTCGAATTGTCCTCGACTTCGGGGAGGTTCTTGATTTCCGCAGCGGTGAGAGATGCCGCGTAACCGCCTGCTTCACGCGCGGCGAGCTTTGAAGCCGGGATCTGCACGTTTTTCGTGTGCAGGCCCAGGAATGTGCCGATCCCCACGACCGCCTTCTGCTTCCCGGTCATGTCCGTTTTTACGGCGTTGATCATTCCCACCTCTGCGCCGTTGCGATCGTAGAGCGTCTGCCCGGCGATGACGCTGACGGGCGAGGCTGTGCGCTGCGTCACAAATGTTCTTTGCGAAGACGGCTTGGCGGATGCCGTCCGCGCGTCTGCAAGTCCGTTCGGGAGGATACCGATGCCCAGCGCCAGGATGGCGGTTGTCGCAAGACTGAATTTCATGGCGAGCCTCTTCGTCTTATGTCCGGACCCCGGACAATTCGGCCGCCCACCAGCGCGTGAAACCACGCGACGCTAGCCTATCCCGCGGTTTGAAGTTGTGACTTTAAGAAGACATCGCAGTCGCGACCTGCCAGCGCAGCGATGACTAGGTGCCGTAGCGTTCAGTTCGAATGATCGAAGCGGCGATGCCCGAATCAACTGCGCCATCCGCGGCGGAATTCACAAAAGCGTTCGTGCCGCAGACATAGATGAACTTCGGCGGCGCCGGCAGCCGTGCCAGTATGTCTTTAATCATCGCGGCGTCGACGTGACGTCCATAGTCGGTTTTGCGGCGCGGCGGCTCGCGCGTGAAGGTGAGAGCGAGAACAAACCCGTCCGCTTTGTCGTGAAGCTCGATGAGCTCATCGCGGTAGAGCACATCCTCCCAATGTCGCGCCGAGAGCAGCAATATGAAGGGAATCTTCGACCCGATCGCATGGCGATGCCGAATCATCGACATCAGGGGCACGACCCCCGATCCGCCGCCGACCAGCACGAGCGGACCGCCTTCAGATTCCATCCAGTTGAAGTATCCGCCCAACGGGCCACGAAGCTCGATCTCGTCTCCCACAACCACGACGTCGTGGAAGAAGGGCGAGACTTCGCCGTCTTTCATGTATTCAATGGCGAGTTCAATTGTGCCGCTATCGCCCGGCGCAGAAGCGATGGAATAGCTGCGCATGGCCCGGTAACCGTCCGGCGCCGTCAGCCGCAGGTCGACATGCTGTCCGGCGAGAAACGCGAACGGCCGCGACAGCTTCAGCATGAAACTCTTGATGCGCGGTGTGCGCGGGATGATTTCCATCACCGTCGCCGATTGCCAGGGACCGTCCGCCGATGACGTCAACTCAGTCATCCGTGAAGCGTTGTTCCCGCCAGGGATCCCCATAGATGTGATAGCCGCGAAGTTCCCAGAAGCCCGGTTCGTTCTTCTCGGTGAATTGCAGCCCGCTGATCCATTTCGCCGACTTCCAGAAGTAAAGGTGCGGCACCAGCAACCGCGCAGGCCCGCCGTGATCGGCTTCCAGCGGCTTTCCGCCATAGCGCAACGCGACCATCGCCTTGTCGCCCTTGAGGTCCTCGACCGGCACGTTGGTGGAATAGCCGTCGAAGGAATGGGCAAGGACAAAGCCGGTTGGCGGCGCGAGCTGGGCCGCTGTGAGAATGTCGTCGACCAGCACGCCTTTCCACGACGTGTCGAGTTTGGACCATGTCGTCACGCAATGGATGTCCCGCAGAAGCGTGGTCTGCGGCAGCGCGTTGAACTCGCTCCAGTTCCAGCTCTTCACGGGCTTTGGCCCGACCTTGAGGGTAAAGGTCCATTTCTCCAGCCCGACATAGGGCGTGGGACCGGCCGAGAGTACCGGAAAGTCGTCCACCAGATGTTGCCCGGGCGGGATGCGGCTGGCGATATCGGTCGGCGGTTTCCGGCCTGTAAATCCGCGTGTCACCATGCAGGCTCTCTCCTTGGCCGCAGGGCCTTGGATATGACGGTGGGCAGTGATTATCTACACAAAGCATCGGCGGTAGCCACAGCGCCGCGAAAAAATTAGGAGCACATTGTCATGACAGCACCAACCGAACGCGCGGTTCTTGCCGGCGGCTGCTTCTGGGGCATGCAGGATCTGATCCGGCGCTATCCGGGCGTGATCTCCACGCGGGTCGGCTACACGGGCGGCGATGTGCCCAATGCCACCTATCGTAATCACGGCACCCATGCGGAGGCGATCGAGATCATCTTCGATCCGCAGAAAATCAGCTATCGCCAGTTGCTTGAATTCTTTTTCCAGATTCACGATCCCAGCACGAAGAACCGCCAGGGCAACGACATCGGCACCAGCTACCGCTCGGCGATCTTCTATACCTCCCCTGAACAGAAACGGATCGCCGAGGATACCATCGCCGATGTGGATGCCTCGGGCCTGTGGCCGGGCAAGGCAGTCACCGAAGTCGTGCCCGCCGGTGACTTCTGGGAAGCCGAGCCGGAGCATCAGGACTATCTTGAGCGCATCCCCAATGGCTACACCTGTCACTTCGTGCGGCCGAACTGGAAGTTGCCCGTCCGCAGCGAAGCGCGGCGCGCAAGTTAGCCGTCGCGCCATTAACCCGCGTCGCGCGTCCCAGACCACGGGACAGGCCTTTTATTATCCGGTATAGGGCTGCCCGTGGGCTGAGAGCAGGAAGTGGCATGGCGACCAGCGACGCGGCGTTCTCGCTCGAGACATTCGAATTTCTCTGTTATTCGCGCAATCGCGAGCAGGCCGCGCGCGAACTCGTCAAGCTGCTGAACACGCTCGAGGTCCAGTACGGGGCGCTGCTGGGCATCAAGGCCAATCTGGGATCGGTGGTGCCAGCCGCGCGCACGGCCGCGCTTCTCACCCGCATCACCTCCGCGCTTTCCAGCCTGTTTTCCGATCCGGAATTCTTCCTGACGCCACAGGGTTTCGGCCAGCTCGTCTCGTGGCAGCGCTGGATCACCACGCTGTTCGCGGCAAGCCCGCTCGGCAACGCGGATCATGTGCTGCGCTCGATGAATGTGCGCGGGCCGAATGCGGATCTCGAACTTACCGAGCCGAGCTTCGTGAAGTTCTGTCTTCTCTATTCGCCCGATTCCGACATTCCGGCGGATGTCCAGACGCTCTGGACCTACAACCGCAGGCTCGCGGCAACCCTTTTCTTCTCGCTGATGGCGCCGCGCTTCCTCGGCACGGAAGCGGCGCACAGCAAGCGCGAAGCGCTGCTCGGCTGGCTTCCGGCCAAGCTGGACGAGATCGAGGATCTCGACGAGATTCCGCTCGCGATCCTGCACGACGTCTTCATGAATTGCAGCTACGCGGACCGTGCCGACAAGCACGAGATCAAGCGTGCGATCCACAAGCTCGTCCGCAAGAAGATCCTGAAGGAAGGCTTCGGCGATCTCGACATGAGCCTTCCGCGCGGAACGCAGGACGGCAAGCCGGTGCTGATGGTCGTCCTGGAATGGTTCACGGCCAAGCATTCGATCTACCGGACCCACTCCAGAAGCCTGCGCGCCCTGCGCGAAAGATTTCACGTTGTGGCGCTCGGCGGCCCGGAGCAGGTCGACGAGACAGGGCGCGCGGTGTTCGATGAATTCATCCCGCTCGAAAAGAGTATTCGTCCCAGTCTCGAAACCGTTCGCAATGAAGCGGTGAAGCGCAAGCCGGCGGTGCTTTTCTATCCCTCCATCGGCATGTTCCAGCCGACGATCTACCTCGCCAACATGCGCCTGGCGCCGATTCAATTGACGGCACTTGGCCATGGCGCGAGCAGCATGTCGCCATTCATCGACTACTATGCAATCGAGGAGGACATCGCGGGCGATCCGGCGACCTACAGCGAAAAGCTTCTGCTGTTGCCGAAAGACGCCATGCCCCATGTACGCTCGTCTGACGCCACCGCGCTGACGCCGCAGCTGCGGGAGGCACCGGAAACCGTGCGCATCGCCGTCGCCTCGACGACGATGAAGCTCAACCCGCGCTTCATCAAAGCCTGCGTGCAGATTGCCAGGACCGCGAAGACTCCGGTGCAGTTCGAGTTCCTGATGGGTTTCGCCAATGGCCTGACGCATGAACAGGTGCGCCGCTTCGTGCACAGCTACCTGCCGGAGGCGATCGTCCATGGCCATCAGCCCTATGCCGGCTACATGTCGGTCATCAACAATTGCGACTTGTTCCTCAACCCGTTCCCATACGGCAACATGAACGGCATCGCTGACATGGCGTCGGTTGGACTTGTCGGCGTTTGCCGCACGGGCCCGCAGGTGCACGAGCATATCGACGGCGGATTGTTCGCGCGCATCGGCCTTCCGGACTGGCTGGTTGCCAGGAGCGACGAGGAATATGTCGCCACCGCTGTGCGATTGATCGACAATCCCAAGGAGCGGCTTGATCTGAGGCGCGCTCTGATTGCGCATGGCGGCGACGCGGCACTGCTGGAAGGACGGCCGGACATCCTGTGCGACCGCCTTTTCGAACTCGTTGACGCACGGAAGCCCTAAACCTCGATCGAGGTGTCCATCGTGATCTCGGCCTTCAGCAGCTTCGAGACCGGGCAGTTCTTTTCCGCTGTCTCGGCCGCCTTCTGCGCCGCGCCCTTGTCTGCGCCGGGTGCCGTGATCTTCACGGAAAGATGAGAGGCGGTGATGGTGAAGCCGCCATCCTGCTGCTTGAGCTCCACGGCGGCGGTAGTTTCGATGCGCGGATTGGAAATTCCGGCCTTCGACAGCTCGTTTGAGAGCGCCATCGAGAAGCACGACGCATGGGCCGCACCGATCAATTCCTCCGGGTTGGTTCCCTTCTCATCGCCGAAGCGGGTGTTAAAGCCATAGGGCAGGCTGGCGAGGGCGCCGCTTTCCGTGGAGATCGTGCCTTTGCCGGTCCTGAGATCACCGGTCCAGACGGCCGAACCCTTGCGTTTCATGTTCGTCTCCTTCGGATGCTGTCGAGATAACGTGAGAGGCCGCCTTCGGGTCGCATCACCGATTTGCGGCCACGCGCCACACGATGTTGCCGACGTCGTCCGCGACCAGCAATGCGCCGTCCCTGGCGACGGCTACGCCGACCGGGCGGCCATAGGCGGCATTGCTGTCGCCGCCCTTCAAGAATCCGGTCAGGAAATCTTCCGGCATTCCCTTCGGCTTGCCGTCGGCAAACGGAACATAGACCACCTTGAAGCCGACCTGCTGTGCCCGGTTCCACGATCCATGCTGACCGACGAACACGCCACCCCGGTAATGCTCGGGAAAAGCAAATCCGGCATAGAAAGCAAGACCGATTGATGCCGTGTGCGCGCCCAGCGCATAGTCCGGCGGGATCGCCTTGGCGACCATCTCCGGGTTCTGCGGCTGCACGCGGCTGTCCACATGCCCGCCCCAATAGGACCACGGCCAGCCGTAGAACGCGCCGGGCGTCACGCTGGTCATGTAATCGGGAACCAGATCGTCTCCCAGTTGATCGCGCTCGTTCACCGCGACCCAAAGCTTTTGCGTGATCGGTTCCCAGCCCATGCCGTTCGGGTTGCGAAGACCGGATGCGAAGATCTTTTCACCCGATCCGTCCGGATTGATCTCCAGGATATCGGCGCGGCGCCTCTCGATGGCCATGCCCTTGTCCGCGATATTGCTCCCCGATCCGACCGTGACATAGATTTTCTTGCCGTCCTCGCTGGCGATGAGGTTGCGCGTCCAGTGATGGCCGACGGGGATGTCGAGGATCTTCTGGCCCTTTGCGGTTATCTGTGTCTCTCCATCCTTGTAGGGATAGCGCACGACACCATCGGTGTTGGCGACATAGAACCAGCCATTCAGAAGCAGCATGCCGAAGTTCTGGTTCAGGCCCTTCAGGAAAACCGTTCGCACGTCCGGCTTGCCGTCGCCATTTGTGTCGCGCAGCAACGTGATTTCATTGGCGCTCGGTGGTGCGGACCCGTTCTTCTGGTCCAGCCAATGCTCGACGATGCCTTCGATGGAATTCATGGACGCGAGAGGCGGCGCGGCTTCGGCCACGAGCACGTCACCGTTGGGCAGGACATAGACCCAGCGCGGGTGTTTCAGGTTCTCCGCATAGCGGGTGACGGTGAAGCCCGCTGGTGCTTTTGGCGCTGCGCCCAACGGCCATGGTTCTACCGAGTTCACATTCATTGTCGGGATGGTCTGCGGCGTTGGTGACGGCAATGCGGGCTTGGCGCCGAAATTCGATTTCGGCGGCGGATGACCCTGGCCGCATGCAGACAGCGTGAGCGCAAAGGCGGTGATGGCGGTCAGCGCAAGACAACTCTTCATGTTGTTCTTTCGACGGGGTTCACGCACCGGTGCGCTCCTTGAAAAATTGAATGACGCGTTCCTCGGCCAGCTTGGTGGGTTCGCCGGGCGCGTCCTTCAGGTTGACGGTCAGAACCGAGTGCGCCGGAATCGGTCCGGGTGCGGCGTCTTTCGGGTCGAGTTCGATGGCTTCGAACCTCTTGCCGAACTCGCGCTTGTACATATCGAAGCGCTCGTCCGGCACGAATTTGTCGCCGTAGAAGCGCAGGCCGATCATGGAGAGGTTCTCTGTTTCCATGCGATCCCGTGCGCACTTTATTTCCGCCGGCGACGCGTCGGTCTTGAATCTGCTGTCCTTGCCGAAAATCGGATTGGACGGCTGGGACAGCACCGGCGCGACGACCGAAGGCTCCGTCATCATGGCCAGCGCAAATCCGCCGGTGAAACACATTCCGACAGCGCCGACGCCCCTGCCGCCGCATTCGGCGTGGACCTTGCGCGAAAGCGCGCGCAGCCAGTCGACGATGGGGCTGGATCTATCGTTCGCCCATACGTTGAATTCGCGAGCGATGCATATGGTCTTCAGCATCGTCACGATCCCCAGGGGATGAGTCGCTGGCCGGCCTGCAACGCCGAACAGGTGGGGCAGGAAAACCGTCATCCCTGCCGCGGCCACGCGATCCGCGAAACGGATGACAAGCGGGTGCATGCCAGGCATCTCGTGCATGATGATGACCGCGGGCCCGCTACCGCGGCGATAGACGTCGCGCGTCCAGCGCCCGTCATTAAATTCAAATTTTTGATAGTCCTTGAGCGCCGCCGAATAGCCCATTTCGCAATCATCCCCCGCCCGTGGAACCGGCATACTAGGTTAGGGCGCGGGGCGAGGCGAAGCCCGTTTTTTCACAGGGCGCGTTTTGAGGAATCTTGCACGTCGGCTAATCTCGCAAGTCCATCGGGAGGGACGTTCATGCATTACCATATTGCCATTGCAGCCACTGTTCTATTCGTAGCTTCCGCTGCGTCCGCGCAGTCGGCAGAGTTTCCCGCGCGCCGCGCCGGATTGTGGGACGTCACCGTCACGATGGAATCCATGAAAATCCCGCCGCGCACCAACACGATGTGCATCGACGCGGCGAGCGACGCCAAGCTGATGAAACTGGGCGTGGCCTCACGCGAGGCAAAATGCACGTCGATGAACGTGTCGGGCATGGGGAGCGTACGCACCATCGACTCCGTCTGCCATATGAACGGCGGCGAGCAGAAGAACCACATCGTGATGACGTATTCTGGCGACGCTGCCTATCACATGGACATGCAGTCGCAATTTTCGCCGCCGGTGGCCGGCCATAGCCAGAGCCATATCGTGCAGGACGCGAAATGGGTCGGTCCTTGCCCCGCCGGCATGAAACCCGGCGACATGATGATCAATGGCATGAAGATCAACATGCTGGGGGAGATGGACCGTCCGGCACCGGGGCCGGGCGGAAACCCTTACGGGCATCTCACGCAGGCTCAGATCCAGGCAATCATCAGGGCACATGGTGGACATTGAGCGGCGCGGATAACAAAACACCCGACCCCGAGCTCGCGCGGCTGCGCGCGTCGATCGACAACATCGACGCCGCGCTGATCCACATTCTGGCGGAACGGTTCAAATGCACACAGGCCGTGGGGGTCTACAAGGCTACCCATGGCTTGCCGCCTGCGGACCCGGCGCGCGAGGCCCAGCAGATCGCGCGCCTGCGGTCTCTTGCCCAGGCCGCAAAACTGGACCCTGATTTCGCGGAAAAGTTCCTGAATTTCATCGTGTCGGAGGTGATCCGCCACCACGAGGCGATCCCCCGGAAGTGAGCCGACAGGCCGGCTCCCGCGTAACAATGGGGCGCCGGAGCGCGAATTGGCTTTCGTGAAGGCCGCCCGGCCCGGAGGAACCATGATCCGTTCACAAGTCCAGACAACCAATCCTGCCCGCCGCGCCTTTCTTCTGGCTGCATCCTCGGCGGCGGCCGTCGCTGGCGCTCTCGCCGTCCTGAAGCCTGCGCGTGCGCTCTCTGCCACAGCGATGGTGAAAATCGAGAATTTCAATGCCGCCGGGAAGAGCACCGGCGTCGTGGCCGTTCCCAAGGTCGTGAAGAGCGACGCGCAATGGCAGTCGCAACTCAGGAACGACGAGCCGCTCGCCTATTCGGTGACGCGTCATGCCGACACCGAGCGCCCGTTCACCGGCAAATACGCCGAGACGAAGGATGACGGCCTCTATCGCTGCATTTGCTGCGACACGGCGCTTTACGATTCAAAGACGAAATTCGATTCTGGCACCGGCTGGCCGAGCTTCTGGGCACCAATCTCCAAGCTGAACGTGACCGAGACGCGCGATACATCGTTCTTCATGACGCGTATCGCGATCTCCTGCACCCGCTGCGACGCCCATCTCGGCCATGTCTTCGACGACGGCCCGAAGCCGACCGGCCTTCGCTATTGCATGAACTCCGCCGCGCTGCGCTTCGTGAAGCGCGTTGCAGTCTGAAGGATAAAATCAATGAAGAATCTTCGCACACTTCTCGCCACCGCTGCGATTGCCGCATTGGCTGCCGCCTGCGGCGCCAATGCGGATGAAACTCCACATGCCGTGCCGGCTTCGGCAACCGTCGACGCACCGGCGGGCGGAATTCAGACTGCCGTTCTGTCGGGTGGCTGCTTCTGGGGTTTGCAGGGTGTGTTCGAGCACGTGAAAGGCGTGAAGCAGGTTGTCGCCGGTTATGCCGGAGGCGCCGCAAACACCGCGCAGTATGAGACCGTGAGCAGCGGCACGACGGGCCACGCCGAGTCCGTGCAGATCAAGTACGACCCAAAGCAGGTCAGCTACGCCGATCTGCTGCGCGTTTATTTTTCCGTCGCGACCGATCCCACCGAACTCAACCGCCAGGGGCCGGATGATGGCACCCAATATCGGGGCGAAATCTGGACGGTGACTCCGGACCAGGCGCGTGTCGCGAAAGCCTATATCGCGCAGCTCCAAGCGTCGCACACCTACTCGCAGCCGATCGTCACGCGCATTGATGCGTATAGGGGTTTCTATCCGGCGGAGGGCTACCATCAGGATTTCCTGATCAAGAACCCGGATTATCCCTACATCGTGATCAACGATCAGCCGAAGATCGAAAATCTCAGGCGCATGCTGCCGCAACTCTATGTCGCGGCCCCGGTGAAGCTGGCGGACAATTCACACGGGTAAGGCTGGAATAGACGCTGGCGCAGGCGCGCAGCATAATTGGGTCCCCCTTCACATGGAGTGACCCAATGACGCTGAAGATTGGCGATACCGCCCCCGATTTCGAAGCCAACACGACTGAAGGCAAGATCCGATTCCACGACTGGATCGGTGATCACTGGGCGATCCTGTTCTCACATCCCAAGGACTTCACGCCCGTATGCACGACGGAGCTGGGCTACATGGCCAAGCTCAAGCCGGAGTTCGACAAGCGTAACACGAAGATCATCGGCCTCTCCGTCGATCCGGTGGACAAGCATTCCGGCTGGGCCAAGGACATCGAAGAGACTCAAGGCGCCTATCCGAACTATCCGATGATCGGGGACGACAACTATAATGTCTCAAAGCTCTACGGCATGCTGCCAGCTGGTGCATCCGGCGATCCGGCTCAGCGTACGGCAGCGGACAATCAGACGGTGCGCAATGTCTTCATCATCGGGCCAGACAAAAAGGTAAAGCTGATCCTCGTCTATCCGATGACCGTCGGCCGCAACTTCGACGAGGTGCTGCGCGTTCTGGATTCGCTGCAACTCGGGGCGAAGCACAAGGTTGCAACGCCGGTGAACTGGAAGCCGGGCGAAGACGTGATCATCGCCGGTTCCGTCTCGAATGAAGACGCCAAGAAGATTTATCCGCAAGGCTGGAAGGAACCGAAGCCTTATATCCGTATTGTCCCGCAACCGCGTT
>DATIVW010000275.1:0-6859 GCA_035465595.1 Rhizomicrobium sp.
TGCTTCCATCAGCGATGACAGCCGTTCGCCGCGATGCTCGGCGGCGGTCTGGAACATCGATTGCGCGTTGTCGCAGAAATCGTCCTGGTTCTGGTAGTCCATCGAGAAATCGTTGGCCATCTGCGTCTTGAAGGTCTGGTACTCGTCGGTGCCGCGCGCGCTCGCACGCCGGAACAGCGACTGCGCCGCGCCGTCGGACGCGATCAGTTCGGGGCGGTAATTGACGACGAAGGCGTTGTAGGCGCCTTCCATGTGGCAGCTATAGGCGGCGACCATCAGCTGCTGCTGCAATATCTCCGCCTTTATGCCAGCCGTCTCGCTGGCGCGGCTGCACACGCCGGCGGCGAAGGCCTGCGTCGTCATCGCCACACCCGCAAGCGCCGCCGCCGCGATCTTCATTGTCCTGCGCATTCCCCTTGCTCCCTTCGATTGTTGATCAGGAATTCTGAATCCGCACGCAGCGCCCTGCCGGCGGATTGCTGCGGTCCAAATGCGGCGTCACCGTTCCGGCGTCGCCCGAACAGGCGACCCAGCGGAACTGGTGGTTGTCGTCGATGACGGCGCTGGAGGCGATCAGCGCGAAGAAGCCGTTGCGCGCCACGCCGCCCACCGCCGTGCCCGAGCCGCACGCCGTCGCCGCATCCTTGCCGTTCTGCAGGCAGTAGGCGAACTGCACGCTGTTGTCGCACGCGTTGCGGAAGCCCCAGTTCTGTCCGTCGGAATCGACGCTGAGGCAGCTGGAGGCGCCGTGGTTTGCCGGGATCTGCTCCTTCGCCGATGCCTGGATCAGATGCGCGCCCGCATCGCCGGCATTCATCGGCACGGCGACCGGCGGAGTGACCGGTGCCGCGCCGACAAGCGCACCTTTCGCGATCTCCGGAGGGACCGGCGCGATGGGTGCATCGATGGCATGGACGGCGGATTCACGCACGAGAACGGACTTCGGCGCCGTCAGCGATCTGGGCGCGCGAACCGCGGCGAGCCTCACGGGCTTCTGCGCCTTGGGCGTGGCCGATGCGGTGGTCGACGGCGCGTCCGCGCAACTCGACACGCTCGCCGCAGATTTCTGTTCCGATGCAAGGCCCAGCTTGCTGGCGTAAGCGGCGAGCGCTTCCTTGCGCTCGCTCTCGGCGAACACATGGCCCTGCGGATACCACTTCATGCACATCAGGTGCGCGTCCGGCGCGGTGATCGCGATGGTGAGGCCGCCGCCGCTGTTGGCGGACAAGGTTTCGGAATGGCCGTCGGCATATTCCGCCTCGATGCCGCGCGGCGACTGGCGAAAGACGCCGATGGGCGCGGACTTGTCCGACGCGTCGAACACGCTGCCGAGACTGTCGGTGGAATACTGGAAGATCTTGCCGGCGGTGCTGCCGTCGGGCGCGGCGACGTCCAGCGCCAGCCCGTCCTCGCCCAGCGACAGCTGCGCCGTCGAGCCTTCGAGCGAAGTGAACTTCGTGCCGGTGACGCTGTCGTACCAGTGCGGCGCGTTCGCCTCTGTCTTTGACGGCGGTGCCGCGTCTTCGGCAGATGCCAGATGCGCCGAGCACAGCAGCGCGAGCGCGGACAGACTCATTGCGTATGGGAATTTCATGCCCCAGCCCCTCTCACGTTGGAAAAATGCCCCCGCGGTTTTCAAGACCGCGCCCCTGCGCCGGGCGGCCGCTGGGACATCAGAAGCAGGATGCTGAACAGCTCCTGCTTCGAGAGCGGCGCCTGCGAAGGCGGTTGAAACGCTGCCCGCCCCGCGATCTTCGCGATGTTGATATTGATGTCTTCGTTCGAGGAATTTGCAATGCGCGTTTCAGGAAGAGGATCGCCTGCTTGCGCAACTGGCGATTGATGCATTGCGCCCTGCATCGAACTTGCGGCGATCATCGCCGCTGCAATGAATCCTCGATTCATGTCCGCATCCTCCCAAACCCGATGCGATCATGCGCCGAAGCCTTCGGGAGTCATCCGAAGTTGGATGAACTGTTAAAGCTCTTCTTACGGGATTTGCGAAAACATTTGTTCATCTGGATGAACGCTTGTGTGATCGGTACGCTTGCGTACCGGGCATGAATGTGCCTTCGCGGCCCGCCGCGCAAAGCCGGCCCCCGCGGGAAGCGTTTTTGCGCCGGATTTCGCATGGAAATCCGCGGCCAATATCCCTAGAGTTGTGGAACTGGCGTCATCCCAACCCCGTTCCTTCCGCGATGGCCAAGCTTTCCACCTATCACCAGAAACGCGATTTCCAGCAGACCCGCGAACCCAGGGGCAGCGTTGCCAGGGGCGACAGGCACCGCTTTGTCATCCAGCGTCACGATGCAACGCGGCTGCACTACGACCTGCGGCTGGAACTGGACGGCGTCTACAAGAGCTGGGCGGTGACGAAGACCCCGTCGCTCGATCCGGCGGTGAAGCGGCTGGCGGTCCAGGTCGAGGATCACCCCATCGAATACGGCACCTTCGAGGGCACGATCCCCGAAGGCCAGTATGGCGGCGGAACGGTGCAGCTGTGGGACCGCGGCACCTGGCGCTCGCAGACCGACACGCCGGCGCGCGATCTGGCCGGCGGGCATCTGAAATTCGTGATGGCCGGAAAGCGGATGAAGGGCAAATGGGCGCTCATCCGCCTGGGGGACGACAAGCACCGGCCCGGAACGCGCGTGCGCCACAACTGGCTTCTCATCAAGGAGATCGACGACGAGGCCCATCGCGGCCGGCAAGGCGATGCGCTGCAGAAGGCCGTCACCTCCGTAAAGACGGGGCGCACGCTGGATGAGATCGCGGACAAGTCCCGCAAGGTCTGGAACAGCAACCGCTCGGTGAAAGAGAACGTGAAAGCGCTGAAACACAAACCGCCGATGAAGAAAGCCCCGGCGAAAAAGAAAAAAGCCAAGAAGGCGGCGAAGAAGCGCAAGCGCGCATGAGCATGCCCCGCTTCATCGCACCCCAGCTTGCCAAGCTGGTGGAAGATCCGCCGGTTGGTCCTGGCTGGGTGCATGAAACGAAATTCGACGGCTACCGGATGCAGGCGCGGGTGCAGGACGGGGAGGCGAAGCTGCTGACCCGCAAGGGGCTGAACTGGACGGAGCGTTTTCCGGAAATCGCCGCGGAATGCGCGAAGCTTGCCGATTGCATCATCGATGGCGAGATCTGCGCGCTGGACAGCAAGCGCGTCACAGACTTCGGCCTGTTGCAGGCGGCGCTCTCCGACAGGAAGACGGGCAGGCTCATCTTCTATGTGTTCGACTGTCTGTTCGCGAAGGGTGAAGACCTGCGCCGGCTGCACCTGGACGCGCGCAAGGCCGCGCTGAGGAAACTCCTGAAGCGCAAGCCGCGGCACATCGTCTTCGTGCCGCATCGCAAAGGGTCCGGCGAGAAATTGCTGAAGGCCGCATGCCGCAAAGGGCAGGAGGGCATCATCTCCAAGAAGCTGAGCGCGCCCTATCATTCGGGCCGGGTCGGCAACTGGACGAAATCCAAATGCCGCGGCGGGCAGGAAGTGGTGATCGGCGCCTGGCGCGGTACGGCGGGAAAATTCCGCTCGCTCCTGGTCGGCACGTTTCAGAGAGGCAAGTTCGTCTATATGGGCCGCGTCGGCACCGGCTATAATGCGAAGACGGCGGCCGAGCTGCTGCGGAAGCTCAAGCCGCTGGAGCGCAAGACATCGCCTTTCGCGAACGCGCCGCCGCGGCTGCCGGACGTGCACTGGGTTCAGCCCAGGCTCGTCGGCGAAATCGAATTCGAGAATGTGACGTCGGACGGATTGTTCCGGCAGGCGGCGTTCAAGGGATTGCGGCTCGACAAGCCGGCGCGCGCGATCGTGCGCGAGGTGCCGGCGGATGCGGGAGGAAAACGTGGCGGCAAGAGAAAGTAGCAAGGGAAAGGTTCTCGGCATCGCCATCAGCCACCCCGACAAGGAGCTGTGGCCGAAATCGAACCTCGGCCCCGCCGTCACCAAGCTGGATCTCGCCAATTACATGGCGCGCGTCGCCGAACGGATGCTGCCGCATGTCGCGCATCGCCCCATCACGGTGGTGCGAGCGCCGGACGGAATCCGCAAGCAGCACTTTTACCAGCGCCACGTGCTGCAGGGCACCGCGGTGCCGATGCTTTCGATCCGCACCAAGGGCGAGAAGAAGCCCTATCTCGGCATCGATAGCGCGAAGGCGCTGGTCGCGCTGGCGCAGCAGGCAGTCTGCGAGATCCATCCGTGGGGATGCCGGCGCGGCGATCCGGAAACGCCGGAGCGCGTCATCTTCGATCTCGACCCGGCGCCCAACGTGAAATTCCCCGCCGTCGTCGAAGGCGCGAAAGAATTGAAGAAGCGCTTGGAGAAACTCGGCTTCACGCCGTTCGTCAAAACCACCGGCGGAAAAGGGCTGCATGTCGTCGTCGCCATCAAGGGCGCGACATGGGACGAGGCGAAGGCATTCGCCAAGGCCGTGGCGACGCAACTGGCCGCGGACGAGCCGGACGGCTACACCACCAACCTTGCCAAGAATGCACGCGGCGGAAAGATCTTCGTCGACTATCTGCGCAACGACAAAACCGCCACCGGCGTGGCGCCGTGGAGCCCGCGGGCGCGCGACGGCGCCACCATCGCCGTGCCGCTGACATGGGCGAGCGTGACGGCGCGGCTCAATCCCAGGGCCTTCACGATCCACACCGTCGCCGCGTTGCTGCGCAAGCCCGATCCCTGGGAAGGGCTGGCGTCTACCGCCCGGCCCATCGCAGCGGCGATGAAGAAGCTCGGGAGATAGTCAGCGCGCCTTGCGCTTCCTCGCGTTCGTGTTCGCCGGCTTGTGCGCGGCCTTGCCCTTGTTCTTGAGGCTCTTCTTCAACGCTTCCATCAGGTCGATGACGTTGCTCTCCTCCACCGGTTCGGCGGTGACGAGCTTCTCGCCCTTCTGCTTCCTGCGGATGAGATCGCGTAGCGCGTTCTCGTAGCGATCCTTGAACTGGTCCGGATCGAAATCGCCTTCCTGCTGCTCGATGATCTTCTCGGCGATCTCGATCATCTGCTTGCCCGGATGTGCGGCCGGGATGTCGTGGAAGGCCTTCGCCGGATCGACCACTTCGTTGCGCATGCGCAGCGTCGTGGCGATGATGCCCTTGTCGCGCGGCTCCAGCGCCACCAGCCGCTCGCGCGTGTGCATCACGACGCGGCCGAGCGCAATACGCCCGGTCTTTTCCAGCGCCTCGCGGATCACCACGAACGCGTCCACGCCTTCGTCGTCGTTCGGCACCATGTAATAGGGCTGGTTCCAGAAGAGCCGGTCGATCTCGTCCGCATCGACGAAGCGCTCGATCTCGATCGTATGCGTGGTCTCCAGCTTCACCGCGTCCAGTTCGTCATTGTCGATGACGACGTATTTGTTCTTCTCCAGTTCATAGCCTTTCACCAGGTCCTTGCGCTCCACCGGCCCGGTGTCCGGATCGGTCGGCACCATGCGGATGCGGTTGTTGGTTTCCGGGTTGAGCAGGTGAAACGAGATGTCATTCGACCGCGACACCGCGCCGAACAGCGCCACGGGACACGACACCAGCGACAGCCGCAAGTTTCCCTGCCAGATCGGCCGCGCCGAAAGCCGCGCCTCGCCGGTGTCGTTCGCCGCCTTGTGATGGGCCGCCGCGCGCTTTTTGGCTTTCGCCTTTTTCTTCGCCGCCATGTGGGGTGTTCCCGGAGGTTCCAGACTCAAACGTCCCGGAACCGGGAATGTTTCTCAAGGCCGGATGAGGCTAGGAGGCGAGGAAACGCTCGACATTTTCCATGAAAACGTCGAAGCGGTCGTGGTGCGACCAGTGCCCCGCACCGTCGATGTTCACCAGCCGGGCATTCCCGAAGTGCCTGATGCGCCCGTCCACCACCGGATCGGACGCCCAGCTTTCGGTGCCGCGGATCAGAAGCACGGGCGCGGTGATCTGCCCCCAGATCTCGTACTGCTCTTCCGGCAGAATCCCCGAGGGGCCGCCCAGCCGCACGGCATTGTCGAACTTCCACGAATATGTGCCGTCCTCGTTCTGGTTGGCGCCGTGGATGGTGAGATGGCGCGCCTGTTCGGCGGTGAGATGCTTGTTCTCCTCCTGCATGCGCGCGATCGCGGCCTCGAGCGTGGGATAGCGGCGCGCCAGCTTGCCCGCCGCTTCGCGGCGCGCCTCGAGGCTTTTGCGCAGGCGCTGGTTCACGCTCACCGCGCGTATGCGCTTCAGCATATCGGGTGAGGGTCCCAGTCCTTCGATGGCGACAACCTTCGCCACGGTTTCCGGAAACGCACCTGAATAGAGCAGGCCGATGGAGCCTCCCAGCGAATGGGCGATGATCGTCACCGGCGCCATGCGCTTCTGGTGCACGAGCTGCGCGATGTCGTAGACATAGTTGCCCTCGGCATAGGCGCTGCCGGTGCTCCAGTCGCTGTCGCCATGCCCGCGCAAGTCGGGCGCGATGACGTGGTAGCGATCGCGCAGTCTCTCGGCGACCCAGTCCCAGTTGCGGCAGTGATCGCGCCCGCCATGGATCAGCAGCAGCGCCGGCGCACCCTCATTGCCCCAGTCGACATAGTGAAGCCTGAGGCGCTGGGAGAAATAGAACTGGGAGGTGGGACCTTGCATGTGACTTCAACCGATAGCGTGAACCGCCAAGATCGGACGCCAGGCACGGATTCTCAAGCGCGGGATCGCCACGCCGATCAACTGCCGATTTGGAAGACACCTGGAGCGGGCGAGGCGAATCGAACGCCCGACCCTAACCTTGGCAATGCTTTTTTCGTGTTTTCAGGGTGATCTAGCGAGATGCAGCGTCGAGAATTAACCGGCTGACAATAAATGAAATACTCTCGATTTTGGAGAAAAATCTCTAGAGCAATGATTG
>DATIVW010000276.1:0-7643 GCA_035465595.1 Rhizomicrobium sp.
ATCAACGCGATGAGATAGAACGATCCGACGGGCGCGAAGAAGATGAAGGTTATCGGCCACAGGTTGGAATCCTGCGACAGTGCATAGAGACTCCATACGATCGTTGGCGCCGCGCCGATCAAGGGCACCATCGCCGCCGTGCGCCAGCCACCCTTGAAGCGCAGCAGGGTGAGCGGCTGCAGCACGAAGTAGCCCGGCACCATCGCCATCACGGCGAAACCCAGCAGAAGGTCCATTGCAATCTCCCGTTGCGGGCATTCTTCACGGCCAAGCCTAACAACAGGTTGGAAAAGGTCCCGCGGATTTGGGCCTTGACCAATTCATAACTGTGTAGTTATGTATTTTCCATGCAGCACATGGCCGATACCGTCCTCAAATCCCTTGCCGATCCGACCCGCCGGGCCATTTTCGAGAGCCTGAACCGGGACGGCGAGCAGACAGTGTGGATGCTCACCGACCAGGCCGGCGTCTCGCAGCCGGCTGTGTCGAAGCATCTGGGCGTACTGAAGTCGGCGGGTCTTGTGCGCGACCGGCGCGAAGGCCGGCAAACCCATTACAGCGCCGATCCGAAGGGACTGAAGCCTCTGCTCGACTGGGCAAGCCAGATGACCGGCTTCTGGCAGAAGAAATTCGACGCGCTCGAGGATCTGCTCAACAGGATGGACCAATGAACCAGAACGAAAAACTCTCTGTCGTTGTCGAGCGGGAGTTTCCGCATCCGCCGGAGAAGATCTGGCGCGCGCTCACCCAGCCCCACCTGATCGCGGAATGGCTGATGCAGAATGATTTCAAGCCCGTCGTCGGTCATCACTTCCATCTTCGCACAACGCCCTACGGCAATTGGGACGGCGTGATCGAAAGCGAGGTCTTGGCGATCGAACCGCAGAAGTCGCTGGCCTACAGATGGAATTCCGGTGAAGGGGCGCTCCGCGTGGCGTGCGTGGTGACATGGACGCTCACGGCGGTAGGCAACGGCACGCATCTGCGGATGGAGCAGTCCGGCTTTCGCGCGGATCAGCCGCAGAATTACCAGGGCGCCAAATATGGCTGGCAGAATTTCTTCGGCAGGCTCGAGCAATTGCTCGGGCGGGCGGAGTGAAAGGCGAGGGAGAGCACAATGGATTCGGCGAGGAACCAGCCCGTATCGGGATTTTGGGGCGTCCGCTACCAGGTGACAGATGTCCAGCGCTCGGTCGCGTTCTACACCCAGGCCTTGGGCTTCAAACTCGAATTCCAGCACTTGCCCGCATTCGGGCAGGTGTCGCTCGGGGACTTCAAGCTCATTCTCAGCGGGCCCGGTGCTTCCGGATCGCGGCCGATGCCAGACGGGCATGCGCAGCAGCCGGGCGGATGGAATCGCGTGATGCTTCGGGTGAACGATCTGCCGGCCTGCATCGAGGTGCTGAAAAATTCGGGCACCCGGTTCCGCAATGACATGGAAACGGGCCCAGGCGGCAGGCAGATTCAGGTGGACGATCCTGACGGCAACCCCATTGAACTGTTCGAGCCCGCCGCGCGCTAGCGCGTCGCTGTACCTTTCAACTCTTTTTGAGGAAACTTGATGAGCTTGAGCGACTGGATACGCCAGATACACCGCTGGTTGTCGATCATTTTCACGGCAGCTGTCGTCGCCAATTTCGCTGTGATGGCGCTGGGCAAGCCACCCATGTGGCTGGTCTATTCGCCGCTGCCTCCGCTTTTCCTGCTTCTGTTTAGCGGACTGTACATGTTCGCACTCCCCTATTTCGTCAGGTCGCGCCTGGGGCGCCAGAGGGCATGAAGAATTCAACGAAAATGAAAGCGACAGGTGGCGAGGTTTCCGCCTCCAGGCTGATCGACGCGCGGATCAGGGAGCTGGGCGACTGGCGGGGCGAAATGCTGGCCCGCATTCGCGGCATCGTCCATCAGGCCGATCCGGATGTGATCGAGACCTGGAAATGGCGCGGCGTTCCAGTGTGGGAGCATGACGGGATCATCTCCACCGGGGAAACCCACAAGAGCGTGGTGAAGATGACCTTCGCGAAGGGCGCTTCGTTGAAGGATCCGGCCAAGCTCTTCAATTCCAGCCTGAAGGGCAATGTCCGGCGCGCCATCGATTTTCGCGAAGGCGACAAGATCAACGAGAAAGCCTTGAAGGCGCTTGTGCGCGAGGCCGTCGAACTCAACAAGGCGAAAACAAGGCGCTGAGAGCAAACGGAAAGGGCGCCGGTGACGGCGCCCTTTCGGCATGCCCCATTTAAAATCTTCAGGCCGCGACGATCTCACCGCCATCCGGATCGCGCAGCACATAGCCGCGGCCCCAGACGGTCTCGATGTAGTTGTCGCCATTGGTGGCGGCGGCCAGTTTCTTGCGCAGCTTGCAGATGAAGACGTCGATGATCTTCAGCTCCGGCTCGTCCATGCCGCCATAGAGATGGTTGAGGAACATCTCCTTGGTGAGCGTGGTGCCCTTGCGGAGCGAGAGAAGCTCCAGCATCTGATATTCCTTGCCGGTGAGATGCACGCGGCTGCCGTCGACTTCGACCGTCTTGGCGTCGAGATTGACGGTGAGCTTGCCCGTCGTGATCACCGACTGGCTGTGGCCCTTGGAGCGGCGAACGACGGCGGCGATGCGCGCGACCAGTTCGTCCTTGTGGAAGGGCTTTGTCATGTAGTCGTCGGCGCCGAAACCCAGCGCCTTGACCTTCGCTTCGACGATGGCGTTGCCCGAGAGAATAAGGACGGGCGTCTGCACTTTCGCGAGGCGCAGGCTCTTGAGCACTTCAAAGCCGCTCATGTCCGGCAGTTGAAGGTCCAGAACGATGATGTCGTAGTCATAGAGCTTGCCGAGGTCGATGCCCTCTTCGCCCAGATCTGTCGTGTAGACGTTGAAGCCCTCGCTCCGCAGCATCAACTCGATGCTGCGCGCCATGGCGCTATCGTCTTCGATCAAAAGAACGCGCATCTTGAAACCCCTCTGCGGCCCCTGCCGTGGTTAACGGATGGGTGGAAAGGTAACCATAAATGGTTAACAACCACTTTAACCTCTTCCCCGGCTTCATGTCCTGCCAAGGGGGCCTAACCGATATTCACGAGTCGGGGCCCATCCCCTTGATTCGATTTGTTAAGTTTACCGCGACTTAAATCCTTCCCGGCAAGATGTCACGACGGGCCCGGAGATTTCACCGGGCGGCAAGGATTCGATGCACGCGCTGCTGAAAGAAATCGAGGCTGTTCCGGTACTTACCCGCTTCGGGAAGGTCAGCCGGATCGAGGGTCTGCTGGTCGAGGTGACCGGTGCTGCGGGCGCCATCAGCCTGGGTGGGCAGGTTTACCTAAGTACTTCTACGGCCAAGAAAATCCCCTGCGAAGTTGTCGGGTTTCGCGACGGCCGCGCTCTGGTGATGCCGCTCGGCGCACTGGAAGGCGTCAGCCTGGGCGCCCGGGCAGATTTTTTCGACCGGCCGGCGCAGATTTTTCCCTGCCGCGAGTGGCTCGGCCGCGTCGTCGACGCTTTCGGCAAGCCGACCGACGGCAACGGGCCGTTGCTCAAGGGCAATGTCGGCTATCCGCTGCGCGCCTCGCCGCCGCCGGCACATACGCGCGCCCGCGTCGGCGGCAAGCTGGATCTGGGCGTTCGCGCGCTCAATGCTTTTGCGACGTGCTGCAAGGGCCAGCGCATGGGCATCTTCGCGGGCTCGGGCGTCGGCAAGTCGACCTTGCTTGCCATGCTCGCGCGCAACACCGATGCGGATGCGATCGTGATCGGCCTTGTCGGCGAACGCGGACGCGAGCTCAAGGAATTCATCGAGGACGATCTCGGGCCGGAGGGCCTTGCGCGCAGCGTCGTGGTTGCCGCGACCTCGGACGAGCCGGCGCTGGTCCGCCGGCAGGCGGCGTTCACCTCCATGGCCATTGCGGAACAACTTCGGGACCAGGGCTTGCATGTACTGCTCCTGATGGACTCGGTGACCCGTTTCGCTATGGCACAACGTGAAGTCGGCCTCTCCGCTGGAGAGCCGCCCGCCAGTAAAGGTTACACGCCGACGGTGTTCGCGGAATTGCCGCGATTGCTGGAGCGCGCCGGCCCTGGACCGATGGGAAACACCGGTTCGATCACAGGCCTGTTTACCGTTCTGGTCGAAGGCGACGATCACAACGAACCCGTCGCGGATGCCGTGCGCGGCATCCTGGACGGCCACATCGTTCTGGAGCGTGCCATTGCGGAACGCGGAAGATATCCGGCAGTCAATGTCCTGAAATCGGTTTCGCGCGTCATGCCGTCGTGCAACAGCCCCGAAGAGCAGGCGATCGTGATGCGCGCGCGCGCGCCGCTTGCCACATTCGAAGACATGGCTGAACTCGTGCGCCTTGGCGCCTACAAGCACGGCACCAACGCCGAAGTGGACAACGCGATCAGACTTCAACCCGCACTCGAAGCCTTCCTGTCCCAGAAAAAGGACGAGTGCTCGACACTGGCAGATGGGTATGCGGCGCTCGACGCGATCGTCGGCTCCGGTTCGGGGAAAGGTAACGCGACATGAAACGCACCGATTCACTGATGCGCCTGAAACGCTTCCGCGTCGACGACATGAAGCGCCGCATGGGCACGCTCGACGGCATGAAGAGCGATCTTGAGCGAAAGCTCGCCGATCTGGAGGAGAGCGTTGCGCGTGAAAAGCAGCGCGCCAATGATTCAGACATCGGCAGGCTGGCGTTTCCATCTTTCCTGCGTTCCATCGACAGCCGCCGCGACAATCTCAAGGCCACGCTCAAGGAAATCGAGCGTGAGCGCGCGCAGTGCCAGGACGAGCTGAACGCCGCATTCCAGGACTTGAAAAGCCTGGAGCTCGCCGTCGACCAGCAGGTCAAGCGCGCAGCCGAAGTGGAAGCGCGCCGCAGCCAGTCGCGCCTCGACGAAATGGCCATCGTGCGCCACCTGCGCAAGCACGCCATGCGCGGCGCATAGGTCGCCTGCCTTCCTCTTCAAGTTGTACGACAGGGGCCGCGAGGCCCCTGTTTCGTTATGGGACGGTTCTCCGCTAGATTCCGCATGTTGCTTCGCGGGGGCGTTGCCATGTCGTTTTCGGAGTTGATCTCTCCCTTTGTGGGCCGGCTGCTGCTTGCCTGGTTCTTCGTCGCCAATTCCGTGGCCTATGCGGGACGATGGGAGGCGACGATCACGCTCATGGCGATGAAGGGTGTGCCCGTGCCCGCGCTGGTCCTGGCGCTGGGGCTGCTGGTGATGGTTCTGGGCGGAATTTCCCTCGTGCTGGGCTTTCATGCGCGCCACGGCGCGCTGCTGCTCTTCGCCTTCACCGTCATCGCATCGATCCTGATGCACGACTATTGGCACATCCGCGATGCGGCCGCCCGCGCGGCCGATTTCGAGATATTCGCGCGCAACATGGCGATAGCGGGCGCCCTGCTGATGGTCGTGGGAATGGGCTCAGGGCCGTTTTCGATCGATAACCGGATGGGAGGAGGAGGCGGCGATTAGGCTACCAGCCGCCGCCGCCGCCACCGCCGCCGCCGCCGCCGGAAAATCCGCCACCGCCGCTGCCGGAACTCGATCCGGGGGCCGTTGCAGCCGATGCCGCCGACGCGGCCAGCGATGCGCCCAGTCCCGCTGCGACGCCTGCGCCGAAATTTCCGTAATTGCCGCCGGAGTACCACAGCGGCGTGTAATAGCCGCCCGAGGCATTCGGCGTGAGGCCGGCGGCTGCAGCTTCGGCCTCGAACTTCTTGCTCCACTGGTTCTCGCAATCGAGTGCGATGGCATAGGGCAGGAATTTCTCGAAGACTTCCGGCGTCACCTGCGGCGGGTTCAGCATTTCGAGCCGGTCCTTCTCGACCGTATTGAGAAACAGGCGAAAGCCTTCGATCTGATCGAGGATCCTGGCGCCAGCAAGAGTGGGCGCCTTGAGCAGGTGATAAAACAGATATGTCATCAGCCCGCCGGCGATGAGTGTGACGCTGGAGATCATCGAAATCGAGGTCCCGAAAGCGAAGACGACGAACAACAGCGCCAGCACGAACGGCACCGCGAAGGCCGTCGAGATGAGTGCGCCGAACACATTGAGAATGCGCGAACCGGGGCCTGACAACGCATCGCTCCATGCGTCTGCACAGCGATGGACGAGAAAGCCGGTGCCGGCGGACCAGCCGCCGAGCCAGATCAGCATGAAGACCGATGCGCCGTTGCTGTCCACATCCAGAAGCGCGGCCGCCAGCGCGGTGACGGCAAGAATGGCCACGCCACCGATGAACCAGTGAAGGTTGGTGACGAAGTTGGCCTTCTCATATTCGTTCTTGAGTGAAGACTTCAGGGCCGAAATGGATTCGGAGACCGCCGTGTGGTTGTCCTGCTTGAGTTCTATCCGGTCGCGACCGCCGAACAGCCGGTCTGCGATGGCGCGCTCGCCGCCGGAAAGCCCGCGATCGAACGCGTCCTTGCCGGTGCGCGTGAGCGTATAGGTATCGTCCTTCTGGCTGATCTTGAGATAGCCCTTCACCGCCATGTCGATGAGCGAGGCGGCAAAGGCTTTGCGGTCATAGTGCATCTTCCAGACGAAACGCACCGCGGCGGGCGAGAAATCCTTGGGTGGGGCGAAAAGCGCGATGATGGTGCCGCGGCGCGGATCGCGGCCGAATTCGAACCAGGTCGCGATGAAGTAGATGAAGAGAACGCCGACGCCGAGCAGCGCGGCTATCGGCCCGGCATTGTCACGGATGAAATCGGCCCGCTTTTCCGCATCCGTCGGCGGCAGAACTGCGCCCTTGCTGAAGCCGATCGCGATGGTCAGGCCTTCATTGCTGCCGAGCGGCTGTGTCGTCTCGATCGCGATGGTGTTGCCGGTCTGGCCGACGACGTGGACATTGCTGTCGCGCGAGCCGGCGGCGCCGGTGTAGAAGGCCTTCTGCACGATCTGCGCGTTTGCGGGCAGATGAACCGTCGCCTCGGCGCGGTCGATGGCGAAGATCCAGAAATTGCCGGTGACGTTCCAGTAGAGCTCGTCATAGTCCTTGTAGAAGCCAATCTGCCGGTCGGTGACGTAGGTGATGGTGTAGGTGTGCGGGCCTTGCGCGACTTCCACGTCCTTGTCGCCGATCCGGATCCGCTTTCCGGCATCGATGTCTTCGACGTCGAAAGGCTCGTCGTGCCCGTCGCGGGTCACTTGCATGACGTCCAGCCGCACGCGAACGGTGCGGCCATACTTGTCGGTATAGGTGGTCGGGATATCGCGGTAGATGCCGTGGTTGATGCGTTCGCCCGCGGCAATCACCGAGATCGTTTCGGTGACGTTGAGGACGCCGTTGCGCGCGACGGTGATGTCGCTCTTGTAGTCGGTGATGCGCTCGACGTCGGATTGCGCCAGCGCGGGCGCGGCCAGAAAGAGAAGGAACGCCGCGACGAGAGCCGCCAGTGTCCTCGTGTGGTGAACGACACCTTGGGTACGTCGCGGTCGGCGGAGTTGTCGACCTGGAAGAAGGGTTGCGCGGTGAAGCCGCCCATGCCGGCTACGACGCTCGACGGGAACTGCTGGATCGCCACGTTGTAGTCGCGCACGGTGCCGTTGTAGTAGCGGCGCGCGAGCTGAAGCTGGTCTTCGATGTTGTTCAGATCGCCCTGCAGCTGCTGGAAATTGGCGCTGGCTTTCAGG
>DATIVW010000277.1:0-2498 GCA_035465595.1 Rhizomicrobium sp.
GGCCCGCGATGGCCGGCACGCTCTTCCAGTTCTTCACCGCGCCTTTCGCCATGCTGGGAACCTCGCTGACCTATCTGGTCTCGGCACTGTTTCTCTTCACCGTTCCGGCGCGCGAGTTGCCGCCGGAAGAGCCGCATGCGATCTCGCGCTGGTCTCGCGACGTCGCGGATGGATGGCGCGCAATCCTGGTCGAGCCGATGGTCCGGCCGATCCTCTGGATGACGGTCCTCTACACCCTGTTCGGTGCATTTTTCGGGCCGCTTTATCTTCTCTACGGCCTGAAGGAGATCGGCCTGTCGCCGGCGCTGATGGGCGTGAACATCGCTTGTGGCGGCGTCGGCGCGCTGTTTGGTGCAACGCTATCGAACCGGCTTTCGCGGCGCTTCGGCGTTGGCCCAACGATCATAGGCTGTGTGATTCTCTACACCTGTTTCCTCGCGCTGGTGCCATTGGCGCACGGACCGCTCTGGCTGGGAACGACGATGTTGATGATCGCGCAGCTGGGTGGGGACGGATTTGCGCTCGCCTTCATGATTCCCATCACCAGCCTGCGGCAGGCGGTATTGCCACCGGCGCTTCTGGGCCGGACCGCGGCACTTTTCATGGCCGTGGTGGGCGGGATGACGGTCGCGGGTGCCTTGCTGGGCGGGCTTCTCGGCGGCTGGATCGGGATCCGGGAAACGCTGGCACTGGCGGTTGCCGGAATGGCGGCGTCGTCGCTGTTTCTGCTGCTCAGCCCCTTGCGGATCCTCAGGGAAATCCCGGTCCGGCACCCTTGAAGAGCACGGACTGGGAACCCAGATTTGCATCAAGGAACCGTGCCCATCCGGGGCGGTATTCTAATTCCATGGGACTATGGTTGCTCGCCCGCAAGGGGAGAGCCTTAGGGCTTGAGAGGACAGAATGGACATACAGAAATTCACGGAGCGCGCGCAGGGCTTCATCCAGTCCGCACAGTCGCTGGCGTTGCGTTCCAATCACCAGCAATTCCTGCCGCAGCATCTTTTGAAGGTGCTCCTGGACGACGAGGAAGGCCTGGCCGCGCGGCTTATGCAGGCTGCGGGCGGCAACGCCGCGCAGGTGCGTTCGCAGAACGATATGGCGCTGGCGAAAGTGCCGCGCGTCGAAGGCGGCAACGGTCAGGTGTACCTCGCACCGGAAACCGCGCGCGTGCTCGACACCGCGCAGCAGGCCGCCACCAAGGCCGGCGACAGCTTCGTCACCGCCGAATATCTGTTGCTCGCGCTTGTAATGGCGACGGGCACCGATGTGGGCCGCATCCTGAGGGATGCCGGCGTCAGCGCGCAGAATCTCAACAAGGCGATTGCCGATCTGCGCCAGGGCCGCACCGCCGACAGCGCCACGGCCGAGAACGCATATGACGCGTTGAAGAAATATGCCCGCGATCTCACCGAGGTCGCGCGCTCCGGCAAGCTCGATCCGGTCATCGGTCGCGACGAGGAGATCCGCCGCACGATTCAGGTTCTCGCGCGCCGCACCAAGAACAATCCGGTGCTCATCGGCGAACCCGGTGTCGGCAAGACCGCGATCGCAGAAGGCCTGGCGCTGCGCATCGTGAACGGCGACGTGCCGGAATCCTTGCGCGACAAGAAACTGATGGCGCTCGACATGGGCGCACTGATCGCGGGCGCCAAGTTCCGCGGCGAGTTCGAAGAACGCCTGAAGGCAGTCCTCAACGAGATCACGGCGGCGCAGGGCAAGATCATCCTCTTCATCGACGAGCTGCATGTGCTGGTGGGCGCGGGCAAGGCCGAAGGCGCGATGGATGCGTCCAACCTCTTGAAGCCCGCCCTGGCACGCGGCGAGCTGCATTGCGTCGGCGCGACCACTCTGGATGAGTACCGCAAATATATCGAGAAGGATGCGGCGCTGGCGCGGCGCTTCCAGCCGGTGTTCGTGTCTGAGCCGACCGTGGAGGACACGATCTCGATCCTGCGCGGGCTAAAGGAGAAGTACGAAGTCCATCACGGCGTGCGCATCACCGATGCAGCAATCGTTGCGGCGGCGACGCTTTCCAACCGATACATCACCGACCGCTTCCTGCCGGACAAGGCCATCGACCTGATGGACGAGGCGGGATCGCGCCTGCGCATGCAGGTGGATTCCAAGCCGGAAGAGCTGGACGAACTCGATCGCCGCATCGTGCAGATGAAGATCGAGCGCGAGGCGCTGAAGAAGGAATCCGACAAGGCGTCCAAGGATCGTCTCCAGACGCTGGAGCACGATCTGGCCGAGCTTGAAGAGAAGTCCCACGCGCTCACCGCGAAGTGGCAGGAAGAGAAGAAATCCGTCTCCGACGTCCAGTCGCTGAAGGAACAGCTTGATCGCGCCCGCGCCGAAGTCGAGATCGCGCAGCGTCGGGGCGACTTCGCCAAAGCAGGCGAGCTGACCTATGGCCAGATTCCCCAACTCGAAAAGAAAATCGCGGAGATCGACTCCAAGAACCAGGCCGCGCTCGTGAACGAGGCGGTGACGCC
>DATIVW010000278.1:0-1921 GCA_035465595.1 Rhizomicrobium sp.
CCCAGGCGGACAATCGTCATCAGGAAAAACAGAACGACCATTCCAACCAGCACGAGGGCGACGGCGATGTTCCGCCTGCGCCGCGCGCGCGCATTGTGTGCCTCGAGCTCACCTTCGTCCATCTCACAACCACGCTCCGAATGGCGCGATCCCTGCCAGCCTTTCGGCGATCAGCGCGGCGAAAAGAACGAAGAGATAGGCGATCGAGACGAAGAAGAGCTTCCTTGCCGCCGGCTCCTTCACCGCGTCGCGCTCAAGCAGAACCTTCGTCGCGGCGAACAGGAACCACGCGCTCATCGCGCCGGTGGCAACCAGAAAGAGCGGCCCGGCAAAGCCCAATGCCGCCGGGGCAAGACCGACCGGCAGAAGCAGCAGCGTGTAGGCGAAGATCTGACGGCGGGTGGACGCCTTCCCTGCGACGACGGGCATCATCGGAACGCCGGCGCGCGCGTAATCGTCGGAGCGGAACAGCGCGAGCGCCCAGAAATGCGGCGGCGTCCACAGGAAGGTGATGGCGACCATCACCAGCGGCGCGAGCGACAGGTGCCCCGTGACCGCGGCCCAGCCGATGGCGGGCGGCAGCGCGCCGGCCAACCCGCCGATGACGATGTTCTGCGCCGTCGAGCGCTTCAGCCACAGCGTGTAGACCACGACATAGAAGAAGATCGTGAAAGCGAGCAGGCCGGCTGCCAGAAGATTGATGAACAGCCCCATGATCGTCACGGACGCGACCGACAGCCACCAGCCGAAGGTGAGCGCTTCCTCGCGCGAGACATATCCCATGGGGATGGGCCGCGTGGCGGTGCGCGCCATGATCGCGTCGATGTCGGAGTCATACGCCATGTTGAGCGCGCCGGACGCGCCCGCCGCCACCGCGATGCAGAGCAGCGCGGTAAAGGCCGAGAGCACGTGGATGTGCCCCGGCGCGACGACGATTCCGGCAAGCCCGGTGAATATCACCAGCGACATCACGCGCGGCTTCAGCAGCGCGAAGAAGTCGCCGACGGTGGCGATGCGCTGCTCAGGACCTGCGTAAACGTCGACCAGTGCCATCGATCAATGCACTCCGCCGGTGATGCGCGGCAGTTCGTTGTAGGTATGGAACGGCGGCGGCGAGGGCAGCGTCCACTCCAGCGTCGTTGCGCCCACACCCCACGGATTGTCGCCCGCGATGCGCTTGCGCGCGAAGGCTTCGATCAGCATGACGAAGAACACCAGCACGCCGAAGCCCGCGATGAATGCGCCGATGGACGACACATAGTTCCAGCCGGCGAAAGCGTCGGGATAGTCGGCATAGCGGCGCGGCATGCCAGCAAGGCCCAGGAAGTGCATCGGGAAGAACGCCAGGTTCACGCCGATGAACGTGATCCAGAAGTGAATCTTTCCGAGCGTCTCGTTGTACATGTAGCCGGTGAACTTCGGGAACCAGAAGTAGAAGCCCGCGAAGATCGCGAACACCGCGCCCAGCGACAGCACGTAATGGAAGTGCGCCACCACGTAATAGGTGTCCTGCAGCACGACATCGACGCCCGCATTCGCCAGCACCACGCCGGTCACGCCGCCGACGGTGAAGAGGAACACGAAGCCGATCGCCCACAGCATCGGGGTTTTGAACTCCACCGAGCCGCCCCACATCGTTGCGATCCACGAGAAGATCTTGATGCCGGTCGGCACCGCGATGACCATCGTGGCGAAGACGAAATAGGCCTTGGTGTCGACGCTCAGGCCCACCGTGTACATGTGGTGCGCCCAGACGAGGAAGCCGATGAAGCCGATCGCCACCATCGCGTAGGCCATGCCGAGATAACCGAACACCGGCTTCTTGGAGAAGGTCGAGACGATGTGGGAGATCATGCCGAAGCCCGGCAGGATCAGGATGTAAACTTCCGGATGTCCGAAGAACCAGAACAGGTGCTGGTAG
>DATIVW010000279.1:0-2105 GCA_035465595.1 Rhizomicrobium sp.
ATGAGAATGTGCCAAATGCTGAGCGTACCCATGGAGTTCTCCTGCGGCGTCAGACTCTTATATAGGATGCCGATGCCTTGCGGCGGGTTAAAGCGCCGAAGCCTTGGCAAAGCAAGGCATTAAGAACAGCATTCGCCCGCGTTTTCCTCCCCGTTTGCGGGGGAGGAGCGTCGCGCACGCGACGCGGAGGGGGACTGCCGCAAAACGCCCCCTTCGCCGCCTTCGGCGGCACTTCCCCCGTGAACGGGGGAAGAAAGCAGGGCGTTCAGCCGATCAAAATCTCGCCTTTGCGGTCCACCAGCGCGGCCAGCGCGCCGAGGCGCTTCTGGACCGGCTCGCCCGCGATCCGGTGGCGGCGGGCCGAAACATCCAGCAGCAGGCGGGTCGGCGTCATGCGCAGGGGATAATGCGGCAATTCGCGCTCGGCGGAGGCCGACAGCGAAAACGCCAGCCGCGCCGCCAGCCCGATGCGGCGGGCAAGACTTTCGTCGTCTTCATCCAGCAGGTCATGCGCGTGGATGTCGCGCGGGAAATCCTCGTCGCCGGAATAGCGGTGGAAGACCGCCGTGGCGATGAGCGCGCGCTCGCGATGGGTGGCGCCGGCGAAGGGCGCGGTCACCACCTGGTTGAAGGCGCCGACGGCGCGATCGTCCGGGTGGTGGCGCCAGCCGACGTCGGAGAACAGGCAGATGGCTTCGCGGATGCGCCGGTCCGGTTCCTTCTCGCCGGGGAACAGGGGCGACATCCATTCGTACATTTCTTCCGCATGCCCCGGGGCACGGCTGATGCGCGCGTTGGTGGCGGCGGCGAATTCGAGCAGCGGATCCTTCTCGCGCTCTTCCGGCGGCAGCCCTGCGAACAGCAGGCCTTCGCGAACGCCATAGGCGGAGACGACGACTTCCTTGAGGCCCATCGCCAGCATCAGCCGCTCCAGGACGACGGCGCCATAAGGCAGCGCCTCGGAACGGCGGCGCGAGACGACCTTCATCAGGTCCAGCGACTTCTTCGACTGGCGGCTGAGGATCTCGCACAGATCGATCACGCGGCCGCGCGGAATGGGATATTCGTGCAGAACATGCAGCGGATAGTTGCGGTTCTCCATGTCGATGCGCGCGAAACTTCGCCACGCGCCGCCGACGGCATAGAGCGAGCGGCCGGAAAGATCGCCAAGTTTCGACAAGCCTTCCAGTCCGCGATCCACCAGCTTGCGCGCCTTGTCCGGATCGTCCTTCGACTGGTCCATCAGGCGCAGGGGACCGAACGGAAACGTCATCGCCGCGCCGGTCTTGCCCTTGCGCACGGTGACGACGTCGAGGCTTCCGCCGCCCAGATCGGCGACAAGACCGTCGGCATCCGGCGTTCCGGCGAGCACGCCTTCGGCGGCCAGCCGCGCCTCTTCCTCGCCGGAGAGAATGCGGATCGGCCCGCCCCACAGGCTTTCGGCCTTGCGCACGAATTCGGCGCCGTTCGACGCATCGCGCGCCGCGGCCGTGGCGACGGCATCGCGCATCTCCGCCTTGTGCGCATCGGCCAGCATCTTGAAGCGGCCGAGCGCCTCCAGCGCCATCGCGATGCCTTCATCGTGCAACCGGCCGGTGGTGACCATGTTGCGGCCGATGGCGCAGATCGCCTTCTCGTTGTGGACGACCGCGGGCGTGCGCGAAAAATCCTCGTAGATCACGAGGCGGACGGAGTTCGATCCGATATCGACGATGGCGACCGGCCCGCGGCTCTTGCGGCCATAGGCGAAGGCCGGCCCTCGCACATCGGCCGTTGCAGCACCGGCCATGCGGTCAGTCCCGTTTCGCGATGGAAACGGGTTTCTTGTCGCCCATCTTGAGTGCGCGGCCGCGTCCGGAAAGCGAAGGATTCGTCATGAAGTAAGTATGCGCGGAAAACGCCTCCGCGGCCATTGCCTTGGGGTCGCGGGTGTAGGAGTTGTCCGGCCCCATGATCCAGCTCTGCGCCTGGTCCTTGAGCAGCGCGACCATGATCTGGTCGAGAATCTGCTCGTGCACGGTGGGATTTTCGATGGGTACCAGCGCCTCGACGCGGCGGTCCAGATTGCGCGGCATCCAGTCGGCCGAGGAGATGAACACTTTTGA
>DATIVW010000280.1:0-5128 GCA_035465595.1 Rhizomicrobium sp.
AGTGCCTTCTTCGCCGCATTGCTGATGAAGGCGGGGGTGACCAGATCGGTCTCGCCGAACCACAGGGGGATCAGGTCGGGCTGGCCCAGTGCCTGGGAACTCACGGCGCCGATGCCGTTGGCTCGGATATGGCGGATGGAAGGGCGGATGGGCGAGGGGAAGGGTCCGGTCATGCGCGCAGTCTATGCCGCCATTCGCAGCCCGGAACACGCGGTTTCGCATAGCGGCTGTGCGGCCAAATGGCTGCAATGGCTGTCATTTTCCCCGCGATAATCGGTCCTTGCCATGCCCGGCTTAAATCCCTATAAGCCGCGCCATCTCGCACGCGCGGGTGGCTTTCGCAGGGTGTTCCTGCGTCGCCGTCCGGTGTCCCAGGAAGCGTCGGCGCGAGCCGGAGCGACCAACAAGGGATAACCCGCGCGTCTGGCCAACCGGTAAAGGAGAAGTGCCCCAATGGCTCTGCCAGATTTTTCCATGCGTCAGCTCCTCGAATCGGGAGCGCATTTCGGCCATCGCAAGCAGCGCTGGAATCCGAAGATGGCGCCGTTCATCTACGGCTCGCGCAACGACATCCACATCATTGACCTGACGCAGACGGTTCCGCTGCTGCACCAGGCCCTCGTCGCGCTTCGTGATACCGCCGCCGGCGGCGGCCGCATCCTGTTCGTCGGCACCAAGCGCCAGGCTTCCGAGCCGGTCGCCGCTGCCGCGAAGCGCTGCGCGCAGTATTATGTGAACCACCGCTGGCTCGGCGGCACGCTGACCAACTGGCAGACGATCTCCGGCTCCATCAAGCGCATGCGCTCGATCGAAGAGACGCTGTCCTCCGCGCAGAGCTCGGGCCTGAAGAAGAAGGAGCTTCTCGGCCTGCTGCGCGAACGCGACAAGCTCGACCTGTCGCTCGGCGGCATCAAGGAAATGGGCGGCCTGCCGAACATGCTTTTCGTGATCGACACGAACAAGGAGCAGATCGCCGTCGCCGAAGCCCAGAAGCTTGGCATTCCGGTCGTTGCTATCCTCGACTCCAATTCCAATCCAGACGGCATCGCCTATCCGGTTCCGGGCAATGACGATGCGGCCCGCGCGCTCGCGATGTATTGCGATCTCGCCGCCCGCGCGATCATCGACGGCCTCTCGCAGGGCCAGGTTGCGGCCGGCGTGGACGTGGGTGAAGCCGAAGCGCTGCCGGATCTGCGTTCCGCCGAGGAAGTCGCCGCGCAGCACGCGTCCGCCTAACATATCGAATACGGAGAAGAACGATGGCGAACATCACCGCCACGATGGTGAAAGACCTGCGCGACAAGACCGGCGCGGGCATGATGGACTGCAAGTCCGCGCTCGCCGAAACCAATGGCGACATGGACCAGGCGATCGACTGGCTGCGCAAGAAGGGCCTGTCGAAAGCCGCCAAGAAGGCCGGCCGCGTGGCGGCTGAGGGCCTCGTCGGCGTCGCGCTGGGCAACGGCACCGGCGCGCTGGTGGAAGTGAACGCGGAGACGGACTTTGTCGCCCGCAACGACCAGTTCAAGGACTTCGTGAAATCCGCGGCGCAGCTTGGCCTCGAGGCCGATGGCGACGTGGAGAAGCTGCTCACCAAGAACATGGGCGCCGCCACGGTCGATGCGACGCTGAAGGAACTTGTCGCCAAGATCGGCGAGAACATGAGCGTGCGGCGTGCGACGGCTCTGGCGGTCAACCCGGGCGTCGTGGCGAGCTATGTCCACAACGCGTCGGGCCCGGAACTGGGCAAGATCGGGGTTCTGGTCGCGCTGAAGTCCACCGGCAACGCCGACAAGCTGATGGCGCTGGGCAAGCAGATTGCGATGCACATCGCCGCGGCGAACCCGCTGGCGCTGACGCCAGCGCACCTCTCCAAGGAGGTGATCGAGCATGAGCGCGCCATTCAGGCGGATATCGCGCGCCAGTCCGGCAAGCCCGAAAATGTCATCGAGAAGATGCTCGAAGGCCGCATGCGGAAGTTCTATGAAGAATCGGTTCTGATGAATCAGGTCTTCGTCATCGATGGCGAGACGCCGGTGAACAAGGTGGTCGAGAAGGTTTCCAGGGAGATCGGCGCGCCCATCGAGGTCGAAGGCTTCGTGCGCTACCAGGTGGGCGAGGGCATCGAGAAGGTGACCACCGATTTCGCCGATGAAGTGAAGGCAATGTCGGGTCAGTGAGTTGACCGTTTCCGGAGGGGCTATGGGTTCGACGCCGAAGTACCGCCGGGTTCTGCTGAAGGTCTCGGGTGAAGCCCTGATGGGCAACGAGGCTTACGGCATCGACACTGCCACGGTGGACCGCATCGCTGCGGACGTGAAGGACGCGACCCAAGCCGGCACAGAAGTGTGCATGGTGATCGGCGGCGGCAACATCTTCCGGGGCCTGGCAGGCGCCGCGAAGGGCATCGACCGCGCCACCGCAGACTACATGGGCATGCTGGCGACCGTGATGAACGCGCTGGCGATGCAGGCGGCCATGGAACGCATAGGCGTGGGCTGCCGGGTGCAGTCCGCCATTCCGATGGCCAGCGTCTCGGAGCCCTACATCCGCCGCCGGGCGATCCGCCACATGGAAAAGGGCCGGGTGGTGATTTTCGCCGCGGGCACCGGCAATCCGTTCTTCACGACAGACACCGCCGCGGCGCTGCGCGCAGCCGAAATGAATTGCCAGGCGATGTTGAAGGCCACGCAGGTGGACGGCGTCTATTCGGCCGATCCGAAGAAGGACCCAAAAGCCGAGCGCTATGATTCTCTCAGTTATCACGAGGTCTTGGCGAAGAATCTTCAGGTGATGGATGCGGCGGCGGTGAGCCTTTCGCGCGAGAACAAAATCCCCATCATCGTGTTTTCGATTCACGATCGCGGCTCGCTGGCCGCGGTGCTTCGCGGCGAAGGACGCTGCACCATCATCGAGGAACGGGCGTAAGCTCGGCTCCTCGCGGAGGAACTTGGATGAGCTACGACAAGAACGAACTCGGCCGACGCATGGACGGCGCCGTCGCCACGGTGAAGAGCGAGCTCAACGGTCTGCGCACGGGCCGGGCGAGCGCGGCCTTGCTGGACCCGGTAAAGGTCGAGGCCTATGGCAATGTTTCCCCGATCAACCAGGTGGGCACGGTCGGCACGCCGGAACCGCGGCTGATCACGGTGCAGGTGTGGGACAAGAGCCTGGTCAAGGCCGTGGACAAGGCGATCCGCGACGCCGGCCTTGGCCTCAATCCCCAGACCGACGGCCAGCTGATCCGGGTCCCGCTCCCGGAACTGAACGAGGAACGGCGCAAGGAACTGGTTAAGCTGGCGCACAAATACGCCGAAGCCGCCCGCGTTGCCGTCCGCAACGTCCGCCGCGACGGCATGGACGCCCTGAAAAAGGCGGAAAAAGACGGCAAGATCGGCCAGGATGAACACCATAAGCTCGGCGATGAATTGCAGAAGCTGACCGACGGGCATATCCGGGACATAGACCAGGCCCTGCATGGCAAAGAGCAGGAGATCATGCAGGTCTGAGAACACCGGGTTAGGGCAGGAATGCGTATGGCAAAGACAGTACCGCCGCCGGAAAAGGCCAACCTGCCGCGCCACGTCGCTATCGTCATGGATGGCAACGGCCGCTGGGCCAGCAAGCGGCTCATGCCGCGCGCCGCAGGGCATGTCGCCGGCGTATCCACGGTTCGCACCATCGTCCGCGCGGCCAACGACATCGGGCTGCAGAACCTGACGCTCTACGCTTTTTCGTCTGAAAACTGGAAGCGCCCGATCACGGAAGTCAGCCACCTGATGAGTCTCTTCCGCGCCTATGTGAGGGAGGATGTCAGCCAGCTTCTGGAAAACAACGTGCGGGTGCGCTTCATCGGCAACCGCTCGCGTGCCAGCGCCGACATCGTTTCGCTGATGGCGGAAAGCGAGAAGCGAACCGAAGCCTGCACCGGCCTCAACCTGACGCTCGCCTTCGACTATGGCTCGCAGGAAGAGATCGTGGCCGCGGCAAGGGACATGGCGCGCGCGGCCGCGAAGGGCGAGCTTGATCCCGAAACGATCACGACAGAATTCTTCGCCTCCAGACTTTCCACGGCCGGCACGCCCGATCCCGATCTCGTCGTCCGCACCAGTGGCGAATATCGCCTCAGCAATTTCCTGCTCTGGCAGTCGGCTTATTCGGAATTCGTCTTCGTGGACAAATCCTGGCCGGATTTCACGCGCGAGGATTTCTTCGAGGTGCTGAACACATTCGCCCAGCGCGAACGCCGTTTTGGCGCCGTCACGCCGGAAGCGGTCGCTTGAGCGGGTTGTCGAACACGGCAACTGCCCGCAACCGGCCCGATCCGGCCGCGAAATCGCCGCGAAAGCTCTTTGGCTTCGATCTCACGCTCGACTGGCTGACGCGGCCGCTGTTCGGTTTTGGCCTCGCGGCCATCGCGATCGCCGCGACATGGTATGGCGGTTTCTGGTTCGCGCTCTTCATTGCAGTCGGCGCCTCGGCGGCGGCGCGCGAATGGCATCGCATGCTAGCCGGCTCCGACTATTTCTGGCTCACGATCGTCTCTATCCTTGGAATCGCCGGCGCGACGGGCTTTGGGGTGATCGCCCTTCACTCCGCCAGGCTTGCCAATCTGCCTTGGCTGATCCTCGCCGGTGCGGCACTTCTGGATATGGCTCTTTCGCCGAAGCGCCGCAATGCGATGCTCTGGCATGGCGGCGCCATGCTCTATGTCGGAGTTCCTGCGTTGTGTCTGGTTGCGATCCGCGAAGTCGCGCCGAATGGCATGTGGGTGCTTTTCGCGCTGTTCTTCGCAGTCTGGCTTACCGATACCGGCGCATTGATCACGGGGAATCTGCTCAAAGGCCCGAAACTCTGGCCCGCTTTGTCGCCCAACAAGACATGGTCGGGCTCCATCGGTGGCGCAATCGCCGGCACGGCGGCGGCCGTGATCCTGTTCTACTTTCTGCACGCGAATCCGTGGCACGGAGCGTTGCTGGGGCTTTGTGCATCCGTCGTTGGCCAATGCGGCGACCTGTTTGAATCCTTCGTGAAGCGCAAGGTCGGACGAAAAAACAGCGGCAGCCTTATCCCCGGCCACGGCGGCGTGCTGGATCGCATCGACTCCATGCTGTTCGTGGCGCCCGTC
>DATIVW010000281.1:0-2615 GCA_035465595.1 Rhizomicrobium sp.
CCCAGGCGGACAATCGTCATCAGGAAAAACAGAACGACCATTCCAACCAGCACGAGGGCGACGGCGATGTTCCGCCTGCGCCGCGCGCGCGCATTGTGTGCCTCGAGCTCACCTTCGTCCATCTCACAACCACGCTCCGAACGGCGCGATTCCGGCTAGCCTTTCGGCGATCAGCGCGGCGAAAAGAACGAAAAGATAGGCGATCGAGACGAAGAAGAGCTTCCTGGCCGCCGGCTCCTTCACCGCGTCGCGCTCAAACAGAACCTTCGTCGCGGCGAACAGGAACCACGCGCTCATCGCGCCGCTCGAAACAAGGTAGAGCGGACCGGCAAAGCCCAATGCCGCCGGGGCAAGCCCGACCGGCAGGAGCAGCAGCGTGTAAGCGAAGATCTGGCGGCGGGTGGACGGCTTGCCCGCTACCACCGGCATCATGGGCACGCCGGCGCGCGCGTAATCGTCGGAGCGGAACAGCGCGAGCGCCCAGAAATGCGGCGGCGTCCAAAGGAAGGTGATGGCGACCATCACCAGCGGCGCGAGCGACACGTGCCCCGTGACCGCGGCCCAGCCAATGGCGGGCGGCAGCGCGCCGGCCAATCCGCCGATGACGATGTTCTGCGCCGTCGAGCGCTTCAGCCACAGCGTGTAGACCACGACATAAAAGAAGATCGTGAAGGCGAGCAGGCCGGCGGCCAGGAGATTGATGAACAGCCCCATGATCGTCACGGACGCGACCGACAGCCACCAGCCGAAGGTGAGCGCTTCCTCGCGCGAGACATATCCCATGGGAATGGGCCGCGTGGCGGTACGCGCCATGATCGCGTCGATGTCGGAGTCATACGCCATGTTGAGCGCGCCGGACGCGCCCGCCGCCACCGCGATGCAGAGCAGCGCGGTGAATGCCGAGAGCACGTGGATGTGCCCCGGCGCGGCGACGATTCCGGCAAGCCCGGTGAATATCACCAGCGACATCACGCGCGGCTTCAGCAGCGCGAAGTAATCGCCGACATCGGCGATGCGCTGCTGGGGGCCTGCGTAGACGTCAACCAGTGCCATGGATCAGTGGACCTCGCCCGTGATGCGCGGCAGCTCGTTGTAGGTATGGAACGGCGGCGGCGAGGACAGCGTCCACTCCAGCGTCGTGGCGCCCGCGCCCCACGGATTGTCGCCCGCGATGCGCTTGCGCGCGAAGGCCTCGATCAGCACGACGAGGAACACCAGCACGCCGAAGCCCGCGATGAACGCGCCGATCGACTCCACATAGTTCCAGCCCGCGAACGCGTCCGGATAGTCCGCGATGCGGCGCGGCATGCCCGCGAGACCCAGGAAGTGCATCGGGAAGAAGGCCAGATTTACGCCTATGAAGGTGATCCAGAAGTGCAGCTTGGCCAGCGCCTCGTTGTACATGTAGCCGGTGAACTTCGGGAACCAGAAGTAGAAACCCGCGAAGATCGCGAACACCGCGCCGAGGCTCAGCACGTAGTGGAAGTGCGCCACGACGTAATAGGTGTCCTGCAGCACGACATCGACGCCCGCATTCGCCAGCACCACGCCGGTCACGCCGCCGACGGTGAAGAGGAACACGAAGCCGATCGCCCACAGCATCGGGGTTTTGAACTCCACCGAGCCGCCCCACATGGTGGCGATCCAGGAGAAGATCTTGATGCCGGTGGGCACCGCGATGACCATCGTCGCGAACACGAAATAGGCCTTCGTGTCGACCGACAGGCCCACGGTGTACATGTGGTGCGCCCAGACCAGGAAGCCGATGAAGCCGATCGCCACCATCGCGTAGGCCATGCCGAGATAGCCGAATACCGGCTTCCTCGAGAAGGTCGAGACAATGTGGGAGATCATGCCGAAGCCCGGCAGGATCAGGATGTACACTTCCGGGTGCCCGAAGAACCAGAACAGGTGCTGGTAGAGGATCGGATCGCCGCCGCCCGCCGGATTGAAGAACGACGTGCCGAAATGGCGGTCGGTCAGCAGCATGGTGATGGCGCCCGCCAGAACCGGCAGCGAGAGCAGCAGCAGGAAGACGGTGACGAGGATCGACCACACGAACAGCGGCATCTTGTGCAGGGTCATGCCCGGCGCGCGCATGTTGAAGATGGTCGTGATGAAGTTGATCGCTCCCAGGATCGACGACGCGCCCGCGATGTGGATGGAGAAGATCGCGAAATCCATCGCCGGACCGGGTGAGCCGTACGTCGACAGCGGCGCATAGAGCGTCCATCCGCCGCCAACGCCCGTGCCGCCGGAGTCGCCCTCGACGAACATCGAGGCGATGAGGAAGGCGAAGGAGAACGGCAGCAGCCAGAACGATATGTTGTTCATGCGCGGGAACGCCATGTCCGGCGCGCCGATCATCAGCGGCACGAGCCAGTTGCCGAAGCCGCCGATCATCGCCGGCATGATCATGAAGAAGATCATGATGAGGCCGTGGCCGGTGACGAACACGTTGAAGGTGTGCGGCTCCTGGAAGACCTGAAGCCCCGGATACATCAATTCCGCGCGCATCATCATCGACAGGAACCCGCCGACGAGGCCGGCGCAGACCGCGAACACCAGGTACATCGTTCCGATGTCCTTGTGGTTCGTCGAATAGACGTAGCGGC
>DATIVW010000282.1:0-1816 GCA_035465595.1 Rhizomicrobium sp.
ACAGTCGATGCCGGATGCCAGCCCGATCAAATGGCACCTGGCGCACACCACATGGTTCTTCGAAAAGATGATCCTCGCGCGCGAGCCGGGTTATGAGCCGTTCGACGCGCGCTTCGATGCGATCTTCAATTCCTATTACCTCGGCCTCGGCACGCCGTTCACCCGCGCCAACCGCGGATTGCTGACGCGGCCATCCGCGGCCGAAGTGAAGGCCTATCGCGCACATGTGGATGCGGCGATGGAGAAGATGCTGCCGCACGCGGGGCCCGAGCGGCGCACGCTCACCACGCTTGGCCTTAATCACGAGCAGCAGCACCAGGAGCTGATGCTGACCGACATCAAGCACGCCTTCTCCTGCAATCCGCTCCTGCCCGCCTATCGCCCGGCATCGCCGCGGGCGATGGATGCGACGCCGGCGCTGGACTGGATCGGGCATGACGGCGGCGTCGTGCAGGCCGGACATGACGGCAGGGATTTCGCCTTCGACAACGAGTGCCCGCGCCACGATGTTCTGCTGCATCCGTTCCGGCTGGCGTCGCGCCTCGTCACCAATGGCGAATACCGGGCGTTCATCGAAGATGGCGGTTACGCGCGCCCCGATCTGTGGCTCTCCGACGGATGGGCGCTTGCGCAACGCGAAGGCTGGAAAGCGCCGCTCTACTGGCTGGAAGACGGCCAGCACTTCACCCTGAACGGCGTGCGGCCCATCAATCCGGGCGAGCCGGTGGTGCATATGAGCTTCTACGAAGCCGCCGCCTACGCCGCGTGGGCGGGCAAGCGGCTGCCAACGGAGTTCGAATGGGAAGCGGTGGCGGAGCAGAACCCGGCGCACGGGCAGCTGCTCGACCTGGACCATCTGCATCCGCGCGCGGCCAATGGCGACGTGAACCTGCTGGGCGATGCCTGGGCGTGGACGCGTTCGTCCTACGATCCCTATCCGGGGTTCAAGCCGTTCGACGGCTCTCTCGCCGAGTACAACGGCAAGTTCATGGTGGGGCAGATCGTTCTGCGCGGCGGCTCCTGCGCCACGCCGGCCGATCACATCCGCACCAGCTATCGCAATTTCTTCCCGCCGTCCGCGCGATGGCAGTTCAGCGGCATCCGTCTTGCGGAGGATTCATGAGCAGCGCAGGAATCCTCTTCCGGTCGCCCGTCGAGCGCGGCCGGCGCATCGAGAACGAATTCGCGGGCGCGGCGCTGGCGGGCCTGCGGCATCACCAGAAAGAGCTGCCGTGCAAGTATTTCTATGACGCGGAAGGCTCGCGGCTGTTCGACCTGATCTGCGAGCTGCCGGAATACTACCCCACGCGCACCGAGACGAAGCTGCTGCGCGACAAGGCCGGCGAATTCGCGCGCGCCATCGGCGAGGACGTGGAGCTGATCGAATTCGGCGCAGGCTCGCTCGCCAAGGCCGGGATCATCCTGGAAGCGCTGAAGCACCCGCGCGCCTATGTGCCGATCGACATCTCCGGGGACTATCTGGGCCAGATGGCGGCAAAACTCGCGCGCGCTTTCCCGAACATTCCCATGCATCCGGTGGCGGCGGACTTCACCAAGCCGCTGAAGCTGCCCGCGACAGGGGCACGGCGCGTCGGCTTCTTCCCCGGCTCGACGATCGGCAATTTCACGCGCGCGGAAGCGGCGGCGTTCCTGCGGCGCGCGGCAATGCTGCTGAAAGGCGGCGGGCTCCTGATCGGCGTGGACCTGGTGAAGGACCCGGCGATCCTGCACGCGGCCTACAACGACGCGGCGGGCGTGACCGAAGCCTTCAACAAGAACATCCTGGTGCGCGCCAACCGCGAACTGGAGGCGAATT